>NZ_JBSFET010000101.1:0-18472 GCF_053594575.1 Streptomyces sp. NPDC001880 | reverse complement strand
GGGGGGGGGGGGGGGGGGGGGGGGCCTGGGCGGCGACCGTGCGGGGGCCCCGCCCGGGGGCGCCCGCCGCGGGCCCGCACCCCGCCGGCGGCCATTGGTTCCGGTCGGCCGGTCGTACGAGCCGGCCGGGCACGATCGCGTCGAGCATCCGCCGGGTCGGCGGCCACCGGGGAAGGCCTCCATCGGTACTCCTCGTGGTGCTGGTTCATGGTCGGGCAGCGGCGGAGGCAGGCGGACTCGTTCGGCACGGCGGGGTGCGGTGTGCCGGTGCGTTACGTGGTCGGCGCGGCGCCTCCGGAGGGCGCGGGTGCCTGCGGCGTACGGGTCGCGGACGCCGGGTCGCGGTAGAAGTAGGGGGCGCGCAGGCGGTACTTGGCCCACAGGGCGGCCGGGACTCCGGTGACGAGGATGACCACCGGCACCAGGGTCAGGAAGCGGCCGTTGTCGGCGGCGAAGGCGAAGTGATCGGAGGACGTCCACAGACTGAAGACCATGTAACAACCGAGCCCGAGCAGTGCGAGCCCGCACACGACCGGCACCAGCACCGTGACCAGCAGCATGCGCGGATTGCGCCGTGTGTCCGGGGCGAAGGTGATTGCGCAGGCCAGGGCGGCGAAGGCGTAGTAGAGGGCGATCAGGATGCCGACGGAGGTGACGGATCCGACGATGATGTCCTGCAGACTGCCCAGACCGGCCGACAGCAGGGCCAGAACCGCGGACACCGCGGCGATCCGCAGAGTCGACACGTGCGGGGTACGACGGCGGGTGTGCAGCGCCGCCCAGCCGGCGCCGAGCACTCCGTCCCGGCTCATCGCGAGCGTCTGGCGCGCGGAGCCGATCAGTACCGACTGCACACACGCGATGATGGAGCACAGCAGGACGAGGGTGGTCACCGCCCGGCCGAAGCCCCCGGCCGCCATCTGTCCGATGTAGGGCAGCCCGCGCTCCCCGTTGGCCACCAGCTCCTCGGGTGTCAGGGCGCGCTGGAAGGCCACGGCCGCGAACAGGAACAGTCCGGCGACCGCCGCGAGCGACCACATCCCGGCCCGAGCCGAGGTGCGTGCGTCGGCGTTCTCCTCCGTCACCGAGAACGCGGTCTCCCAGCCCCAGTACATGAACACCGCCAGCAGGATCCCCATCGCCATCACCGAGGGCGAGGAGAAGACGGTGGGGGAGAACCAGCCGAGGTCGAAGGAGGCGGCGCGGCCGGCAACGACGGCCCACAGGCAGACCGCGAGGAGTACCACGAACTCAAGGCTGATGAGGACCAGTTGGAAGCGGGCGGCGACCTCGACGCCGAGAATCGCCAGCGCGGTGAGACCGGCGGCGAGGACCAGTCCCGCCGTCAACGAGGCGTACACCGGAGCATCGGCCAGGTTCACACCGGCCACCCGGTGCAGTCCCATCGAGTCGACGGCCAGCAGTGTGTACTGCCCCATCAGCGGGATGGCGTAGGACAGGAACAGCACCTGGGTGACGACGGTGACCCAGCCGATCATGTACCCCGGCATCGGCCCGACCGCTCTGCCCACCCACACGTACGCCGTGCCGCAGTTGGCCTCGCGCTGGTTCAGCTTGGTGTAGGCGAGCGCTATGCCCAGGATCGGCAGCAGACCCAGCAGGAAGGCCGCCGGGATCCCCACGCCCACCGAGGCGCCGATCACGCCCAGGCCGACGCCGATGCTGAAGGTCGGGCTGATGTTGGACAGAGAGAGCACGACCCCGTCCATCACCCCGAGCACCTTGGGCAGCGCCACGGGGTGTCCTGACGGGGCGCCGGCGGCTGCTGTGCCGGGTGCGGACGATGGGGGCGGGGGACCGGGCATGGGCTTCTCCTTGCCTCTGACGGCGGTGCGACGTGCCGGGGGTGCGGTACGGGTGGCGGCAGCGTGGCAGGGAAGCGACGGCAAAGTCAACGGTGATGACAACGCAGTTGACTCAGGACTGCCGGGGTTGGTGTACCGGGCTGCCACGGGCGGCACAACCGGCACAATGGGGCTGGGCCGACCGGAGTGAGGGGAGTGCGCAGTGGAGTCGCATACGGGGAAACGGGCCGCGGTCGCCAGGGGGGAGCGCGCCGACTCCGGCCGTCCGCGGCCGTCGCTCAGCCCCCGGCTGATCGTGGAGGCGTGCCTCGAACTGATGGACACCGAAGGAGCCGACGCCCTGACGTTCCGCCGGATCGGTGCCCAGCTGGGCGCCGACCCCACGGCCCTCTACCGGCACTTCCGCAACAAGGACGATCTGCTGCTGGCGGTGGCGGACCGTCTGCTGGAGGAGGGCATCGAAGGTTTCGACCCCTCCGACGACTGGCGGCAGACGCTGCGCGGCCTGTTCATCCGCATCCACAAGGTCTATCTCTCGCATCCGCGGGCCGCCGTGCTCGCCACGGTGCGCATCACGCGGCGCCCGGCCGAGATGAGGGCCATCGAGTTGACCCTCACCGCACTGTCCGACGCGGGATTTCCGTCCGAGGAGGCCGTGCGCCACTACCGTGCGCTGGTGGACTTCGTCTTGGCGTGGTCGTGCATGGACGCCACGTACTGCACGCTCGACGCACACACCCGCCGCGGCGACGAGTCCGCCTGGTCCGGCGAGTACGCGGCCGTTCCCGCCGCCACTCACCCCCATATAGCGGCGGCGGCACCCTACTTGGCCTCGGTGGAGGACGACGCCAACTTCCATTTCGCGCTGGACCTGATGCTGGACGCCATCGCCGCCCGCGCCCCCTCGAGCCCGGCCTGATCCAAACGAAAGACCCCAAGGGCTGTCCCGAATTCCCCGGCGGGCGCGGGACGACAGCTAGTGCCGCGGCAGGCAGCGTTCGCCCCGTCGCGACGCCCGGCACGCACTTTCGCCGCACCGACTAAGTCCCAAGTACGTCCAGTACGAGGGCTTTTGGCCGGTACGCCGAGAGCACGCACCGGACGCCGCTCCTCTCGACGGGCAAACGTTGCCCGCCGCGGGACTGGAGTGCCGCACTGTTCTCCGGCGAGTTGCGCCCACCGGAGTCGCTCCAGCTGATGTTCACCCTGCCCCCGGACGACGTGCGGATGCTGGACGGTTCCCCGGCCCGCTACCGCACCGGATCGCAACAGACCACCGTCAACGGCGTCACCCGCTGGGGCTCGGGCTGTCTGCCACTTGCAGGACCTCATGGCCGATGCCCGGTGAACGGCGCTCATGGACAACGCCCGACGAGCGGCGCGTCGGTGCGCGCGGCGGTCAGCGCGGCGTCCGGAGCCGGCGCGAGCGGGCTCCTGGCGTAGGCGTCGCGGACCGTGCAGGCCCGCAGATAGGAGGCGACCACGGCCGTCGCACGCGTTCTCCAGTTCCGTGAGGTGTCTTCCGTGATCCGCATCAGAGCGAGCCCTCCGCGTGCCGGACAGCGGCCTCGGCGAGCCCTCTGATCAGGGGATGGGGCCGGGTGCCGTCGCCGTGCAGTTCGGGCTGGAAGAGGGTGGCGAGGAAGAAGGGGTGTGCGGGCAGTTCGGCGATTCGAACCTCGCCCGCGTCGTCGATGCCGGTGAAGCGCAGCCCGTGCGAGCGCAGCAGGTCGAGATGGTGCGGATTGGGGCCGTAGTGGCAGTAGTAGCGCTCCATCGTGCGCTCGGCGCCGAGGAGTTGGGCGGCCCGCGAGCCGTCGGTGAGCTCGATCGCGCCCTCGTGGCCGACCAGCGAGCAGGCGAGCGGGACGACCACCGCGTCCTCGGCGGCCGTCAGCGGCTCGTTCTCGGTGTGACCGGCGTCCGTCAGGCCGCACACCCGGCGGGCGTACTCGAGCAGGGCGTGCTGAAAGCCCCCGCAGGTGCCCAGAAACGGAACGCCTTCCTCGCGCGCGGTACGAATCGCTGCGAGCGCTCCCGCTTCGCTGCGGTACGGGCTGCCGGGCAGCATCCAGACCGCGTCGAACCCCCCGACACCCTCCGTGGCTTCCTGCGTGGGGATCCAGTAGGCGTCGAGGTCCAGGCCGTCGCGGTTGCGCAGGGAGTCCAGCAGAACGGGGACGCGGGTGTGGGAGCGGACGGCCGGATCCCGGTCGCCGACCAGGGCAATGCGTGCGGTGTGGGTCATGAACCCCATCGAAACGCAGCTTCCGCATCACGTCCAACGATGATCAGTGCATCCAGCATTAGCGATACTGATGCACATGGACCCGCATCTGCTGCGTACCTTCGTCGCCGTCGTCGAACACCGCTCCTTCTCCGCCGCCGCCCAGGCACTGGGCTACACCCAGTCCGCCGTGTCCCAGCACATCGCCACCCTGGAGAACGATCTCGGCACCCGGCTGGTGGAGCGCCGCCCCGTCGGGCCGACAGCGGCGGGCGAACGGCTCATGGAGCACGCCTCACCGCTGCTGCTCCGCATCAACGCGGCCCGTGCCGATGTCGGCCGGGTCGGGCGGGCGCACCTCACAGGGCTGACCCTCGTCTGCTGTCCCGCGGCCCTCACGCCCTCCGTCGCCGGGGACCTGGCCCGCCTGCGCGCCGACACGCCGGGTCTCGCGGTGGACGTCCAGGTTCTCGGGCGGGAGGCGGTGGTGCGGGCGGTGCTCACCGGAGCCGCGGACCTGGGCCTGATCGACGGTGCGGCAGCCCCCAGCGACCCGCTGCCCGTGCCCGACGCGGGGCCCATGACCGGCCTGGCCGTGGCCGAGCAGCCCCTCGCCGTGCTTCTTCCCGCAGGTCACCCCCTGGCACACCGGGGCTCCCTGCGGCTCTTCGACCTCGCCGACGCCCACTGGATCGACGCCCCCGACACCGCCGTTCCCCTCGCCCAGCTGCGCGCCGCCGCCAACACCGACGGGTTCCGCCCGCACCTCACGTACGGCGGAACCGATGTGTACGGCCTCGGCATGCTCGTCGCCGCAGGTCACGGGCTGGCGGCCGTGCCCCTCTCCCTGGCCGCCGTACTGCCGGGCACGGTCGGCATCCGGCTCTCCGCGCCCCGCCTGGTCCACCGCACCGAGGTGCTCCACCCCCGGGCCCCGGCCGCCGTCGCGCAGGAACTCGTCGCCGGGCTCACCGGCTGACGACGAGCAGGCGACGGAACCGGCGGGCAGGCCCGGGGCGGGGCCGGGGCGACAGGTTCAGCGGGTACGGTCGATGAGGAACGGGAGGAGCACGAGGATCTCGCCGAGCGCGGCCGGGGCGAGCGGAACGCTCTCCAGGCTGCGGCGAGCGCTGTCCAGCTGCCGGTGGGCCTCGGCCAGGGCAGCGGAGCGTCCGCCGGCCTCCTCGACGAGCTCGGCCGCCCGCAGGGCGTCGGTGCCGTCGAGCGGGTTCCCGGTGCCGAGCAGCGTGCCGAGCCGCCGTGCGGCGGAACTGTCCGTAGCCAGGGCCGAGAGGACGGGGTACGTCTTCTTCAGCCGGCGCAGATCGCTGTGCACGGGTTTGCCCGTGGCCTCGGGGTCGCCCCAGATCCCGAGGAGATCGTCCACCGCCTGGAACGCCACCCCCAGATGCCGGCCCGCCCGGACGAGCGCGTCGACGGTCGGGGCCGGGGCGCCTGCGAGCACCGCGCCCAGGCCCGTTGCGCAGCCGAGCAGCGCACCTGTCTTGTGTTCGGCCATCCACCGGTATTCGTGCGGCTGCACCGCTTCGGGCCCGTTCCACGGCCGGGACTCGAAGAGCAGGTCGTCGGCCTGACCGCGGACCAGGTCGGCCAGTGTCCCGGCGAGATGCCGGACCGCCGTCGCGCTGTGCTTCCCGGGCGATTCTGCCAGGGTCTGCACGGCCAGCGCGAAGAGCGCGTCGCCCGCGAGGATCGCCGGGCCGGTGCCGTACGCCTTCCACACGGTGGCGCGCTGCCTGCGGGTCTCGTCGCCGTCCATGATGTCGTCGTGGAGGAGGGAGAAGACATGGATCAGCTCCACGGCGACCGCTCCCACCACCGCATCCTGCGCCGGTGCCCCGGCGGCCTCGGCGCTGAGCAGGGTGAGGGCCTGACGGACCCCCTTGCCCTGTGAGCCGGGGGCGGGGCTGCCGTCCGCCGCGCCCCATCCGAGGGAGAATGCTGCCATCTCCGCGTGCCACGGATGCAGGCGTCCTACGGCCTGTGCGAGCGCCGGGCGCACGAGGTCGCGGCAGCGGGCGAGCACTTCAGGCGCCGCGGCCTGGTGGGTTGCGGGCGGTGGTGTCATCGTCGTCAGCTCTCCCCGTGCGTGTCACCGTCGACCGGCGCCACACCGAGTTCGGCGTACGCCTTGTCCACCATGTCCCGGGCATTGAGCAGGCCGATCCGGTCGAGAGTGCGGCGCAACTCGTGCAGATCGGCCGCGGTCTCGTCCCGGTCGCGGCCGAGCCGGGCGAGCGATTTGACGAGGCCGAGCCGGGCCAGCGCCTCACCCCGGGGTTCGGTCATGGCGCGGAACTCCGCCAGCGCTTCCTCGTACATCTCGCGCGCCTTCTCGTACCGGCGGGCGCGGAAGAGGACATTGGCACGCATCTTGTGGTTGTACGCGAGCGCACTGGACAAATTCATCTCGCGACAGGTGAGTTCGGCCTCCGCGAGCAGGGCGAGGGCGCGCTCCGGATCACCGTCCCGCAGGGAGATGATGTCGGCCATGCCGCGCAGTGCCCACGCCCGGCCGCGCCGGTCGTCCGCGTTGCCGGCGAGCTCGGCCGCCTCTTCGAACATGGCCAGGGCCGTGTCGAGCGAGCCGGTGTTGCGGTGGATCTGCGCGATTCCCTCCAGCGCCCACACGGTGTGGCGTGCCTCGCCGCGCGCGCGTGCTTCGGCGAGCAGCTGTTCGTGGAGTGTGGCGACGGTCTCGTAGTCGCCCTGTATTCGGCCGGTCTCGGCAAGGCCTGCGAGGGAGTAGCCGCGGGCGACGATGTCCCCGCCGCGCTTGCCCATGTCGGCTGCGAGCCCCAACAGCCTGAAAGCAAGCCTGAGTTCACCACGTTGTCTGGCCAGCGTCCCGCCGCTCCACAGCGCCCAGGCCATCGCCCCGAGGTCACCGGCCGAGCGGGCGGACCGGTAGCTGGCCTTCCAGGCCCGATCGGCTTCCGTCACGTTGCCGAGCCTGCGGTGCGCCTCGGCGACGGCGAGCCCGCACCGAGCCACCTCCTGCTGTGAACCGGAGAGCTCGGCCTCCCTTAAGTGGCGTACACCTTCTGCCAGTACGTCTGTGAGAGAGGCGTTCACCGACATCTTGGTGAGGGCGCCTTGGTACTCGGGCGCCAGTGCCTTGCTGTGCATGGGGGCCTTTCGTGCGCGGCCGGATCGGATCGATCGGTACAGGAATCAACTATGCATTCCATGTATACGTTCAATGCATAGTTGCTTGATGGGGGGACCCGGGTTGCTCGTGAAGGGGCGGACGTGGCTTGTCGCTCGCGGCGAACCGCATTGCTGTGGATCAAGACGACGGTTGCCTGTCCGAGGTTGCTCCGCGAGGAATGGAAGTCGGCATTGCCGGTACGGCGGGACTGCGGTCCGGTGACCAATTCGTCGCCATCCGGCCAAAACCGCTCCGGCGTCGCCGACTTCACGCGCAAATGATCTTCACCCCCTTCGGCCCTTTCGGTGCTGATGCCACGGCAATGGGCGACCGATGCGCCCACGGGCCGGAAGCGGTGCCGGAATGGGCTGTGTGGTCCGGTTCCGTTGCGCTCGGCTCCCCTGCGCTCTCCTGCACTCCGGGGACGATGTACTCCTTGGTGCTCAAGCGGGCCTCCGCCGGCGGGGCGGCGCGGCTGATGGCCGGGGGCGTCGTCGAGACTGCTACCGGTGCGGCGGTGGCCCGCATCGGCGGTTTCGGGCTTCCGACTGCCTCCGGCCGGTTCAGGAACGTCGATCAGGGCTTCATCGAAAACTGCCTGTCGGCGGGGCGCGGATGCCGCGGATCACGGTGACGCACGGCAAGCCGGTCGGCACCGAAGCGGGCGCGGATCATGCGGGGAGCCTTCCCCCGCGGTCACCGACCCGTCGTCCGGAAACTGCCTGAGTGCCACCTCGGGGCTGTCCTGCAATCGCCGGTGGGAGCGTCCTGAATCGTTGAATCTCAAACCATGACTCGTCCGGCGCCCTGGATCAGGCGCGAGCGTCTGATCCAGGGCGCCGGCGGTGGACATGATGACGCCGGGCCCGCGGTCGGGGCCCCATTTCCTGTGGAGCGCCAGCGGCGCCTACTGGCTAAGCTCGACGAGGGGCCCAGTACGGGACGGAGGCTCCCATGACGACTCTCGAACCGCGCGATGTGCCCCCTCGCCTCGCCACCGGGGCGTTCATCCTGAATTCCGGCCTGGGCATGCTGAAGGCCGACGCGGAGACGGCCGAGGGCCTGCACGGCCTGGCCTGTGTCGCCTATCCCTTCCTGAAGAAGATCGAACCCGAGCGATTCACCCGGCTGCTCGCCTGGTCGGAGATCGCGGTCGGTGGCACGTTGCTCGCGCCTTTTGTGCCGACCCGACTGGCCGGGCTGGCGCTGACCGGGTTCTCCGGGGGCCTGATCGGTCTGTATCTACGGGTTCCCGGAATGCGGGAGCCCGGAAGTCTCCGGCCCACCGAGGCCGGAATCCCGATGGCCAAGGACTTCTGGATGATGGGCATCGGTCTCGGCTTCCTGAGCGCCAGGACCCGTTGGTCACGCACGGAGACGTCCAGGTGTCCATGGCACCGGTCCCCGGGCTGACTCACCGGCCGGGGACCGGACGGGCGGCGGCCCGGACCGTGACGGGCCCCGCACACAGAAGGAGTGATCATGACTGATTCGGACGAACTCAGCAGTCGCGTGCGGCAGATGCGGGCCAAGGCAAAGGACCTGAACGACGAAGCCGAGCGCGCCACCGACCCCGAGGAACGCCGGCGCCTGAAGGAGAAGGCCCGTCGGATCGAATCGGAGAGTGAGCAGGTCAGCGGCATGGCGAGTGGGGACATATACCCCTTGAAGTGAGCCCGGGAAGGCCCGCTTCCGTTCCCCCGGCTCTCGTACCGGCAGGACACGGTACGGGAGCCGGGGGATTCTGATGCGCCGCAGTCCAAGGTTGTTCATCGCCGTCGGCAAGGTGACCTTCGAGCCGGAATGCCGGGGCCATCGGTGCTGTCGGACCCGCATACTTCTGGCCGGATGCCGAGTACCGATGGAGGGGTGGGTATGCGAACGGTGTACAGCGGGGAACTGTCCGTCTGCTACCGGCAGTTCTACGTGGAGAGCAGGGACGACGAGGACGGTGCGCACTGGTCGGAAGCCTGCGCGGGACAGGCCAATGGGCTCTGCGGAGCCGCTGTACCCGGCTATCTGTACCTGATCACGAGCCTGCACACCGGTCAGGTGGGACTCACCGTCGAGGTGCACGACACCGTACCTCCGCTCGACGAAAGCTGGGAGGACGTGGTGGAGGTTCCGTTCCGGCCGGCTTCCCGGTCCACGGTCGTCCTGCCGTGGGGCGACGGTCCGTTGGTGTCCGTGGACCTGCCCGTGGCCGACCACCGTGTGCGGTACTGCGGACGTGACATGGACCGGGCACGCGAGGAGGAGCTCGACATTCTCGCCGGGGAGGCTCCCCCCGATCAGTACCTGTTGCAGTTCTGGCCGGCGGCGCCCCGCCCCGACGAGGTCGTCCGGCAGACGGCAGAGGCCGCGGACTATTGGCATCGGCAGACGCGCACTCTGCCGCCGCCTCCGTCACCACAACAGCGCGCCGAGGCCGAGCGCCGCCGGGCTGCGGAGCAGGCGCGAGCCGAGGAGGCGGAGGAGAGGCGAGCCGAAGCCCTGGCATGGGGCGGGCGGTTGCCCAGCCGGAGCCTTCGGGAGGTCGGCGGCAACGTAGCGGGACTGCTGCAGTTGGACAGCGGCCTCCTGCATGCTGTGGACGCGGCGGGACCGGTGGTCCAGCGGTCCGTCGCCCGCTGGGCCGCACACCGTGCCTATGAGGAAGCGGGCCTGAGCGGTGTCGACTGGATCGTGCCCGCGCTGGAGGCGCTGGACCGCGGACACGAGCTGCCGGCGCCGTTCGACGATCTCCGGCGCACCTGGGACCGTTTCCTCGCCGACCGGACGATTCCTCACACCCTCGTGGACTCGACCGACGGAGTCCGGGGAGGGTTCCTGAAGCAGGCCATGGCGGTGCCCGCGCTGTTCGACGCGACGGAGACGGACCCGCTGCGTGCGGCGCTCGACGCGCTGTTCGCAGCGGCGGCCACGTACGGCAGCGACCACCCCCGCTTGTTCGACGAGGTGCGCAGGCGGTTCACCATGCTGTAGGCCGTGGCCGGGAAGGTGTTCTCCCGGACGGACCCGGCCACGGTGCCCCTGCGCCTCACCGGCTCAACACGGCTGTGGCAATGGCGACTTGGGACGGTTCCAGGGCGGTCTTCCCGTCCTCGATGTCCCAGAGTGCATTCTGCAGTACACGGCCCAGGGTCCAGCCGGTCGCCTGCTGCCGGTTCAGGTCGAGCACCTCGGTCAGCCGGTCGAAGCGGCGGAGCACCGTGCCTGTCACATCGCCGGTCGCCACCACCTCGGCCCAGCGGTTGTCCATCGCCGGCAACAGCTCGAACCCGGGGTCACCGGCCAGAGGTTGAGGATCGATGGCCAGCCACGGTTCCCGTTCTCCGGCGAGGATGTTGTCGTAGTGCAGGTCCCAGTGCAGCAGGCGGTCGCCCGGCTCGCCGATGAGTTCGGCCACCGCGGACGCGCAGGTGCGTACCAGTTTCCGTTCGGCCGGGTCGTGCAGCATCGGCGCGGCGCGCGGTGCCTCGTCGAGCATGGCCGCGGCGATGTCGGCCAGCTGCCGAAAGCCCGGTGGCGCGGGCACCGCGACCAGGCGGGCCAGCAGCTCGGCGAGGATCTGCACCGCGGCCGCGTCGTCGGCCACTACCGACAGCGGCCGCGCCTCGTCCAGCCGTTCGAGCAGCATGGTGCCGGTGCCCGGGTCGTGGTCGAGCAGGCGCACCGCACCGTTGCCGTTCCATACCCGCAGGCCCGGCGCGGCGTCGACGTTGTCCTCGGCGACCTGCTGGAGCTTCAGCGCCGCGGGCGTACCGTCCGCGCGGGTCACCGGCAGCACGAGCGAGGCCATGCCGTGTGCCGCGGTGCCGTCCAGCCGCAGGCTCCAGCGCTCCAGGAAGTCCGCGGCGAGTCCGGGCAGCGCGGAGATCCAGGCACGGGCCGACGCACCACCGCTCTCGCCGTAGGACGCGGCGAACGCGTCGGGGACATCGATGGGGCGGGAGGTGCTCACGGGTCTCTCCTTCGTCGGTTCCGGAACGGTTCGGGTGCGAGGGAGGCCGTGGCGGCGCCCGGCTTCCGGGCCGGTGTCAGAGCATGCGGCCACCCTACGCGGATGGCGAGGCACGGTGCGTGTCGATGGCGGGGGAGAGGGCTTGCAGCGGTGATGGTGATGGCATGAACAGTGCTTCCCTTTTGACCGACGCGTTCACCCGCGTCCGGGAGACCGTGCACTCGGCGGTCGAGGGCCTTTCACGCGCCGACCTCCATGCTCGTCTCGACGACGGTGCGAACTCGATCGGCTGGCTCGTATGGCATCTCACCCGGATCCAGGACGACCACGTCTCGGACGCGGCCGGTGTCGAGCAGGTCTGGTTCTCCGAGGACTGGGCCTCCCGCTTCGATCTGCCCTTCGCGAAGGAGGCCACCGGGTACGGACACAGCGCCGCCGATGTCGCGGCGGTGCAGGTGCGCTCGGCGGAGCTGCTGCTCGGCTACCACGACGCGGTCCACGCCCGGACCGTCGAGTTCGTGCGAGGGCTCGACGACGGGGCCCTGGACCACATCGTCGACGAGGCATGGTCGCCGCCGGTCAGTCTCGGGGTGCGTCTGATCAGCGTCATCTCGGATGATCTGCAGCACGCGGGCCAGGCCGCCTTCGTCCGGGGAACGCTGGAGCGTCGGTAGACGGGACCCGGGGGAGCGGGCCCCGGTGCGGGTGCCGGCGACCGGCGGCCGACCGTTGCCGCGTCGGGGCTCCGCCGCGTGATCGATAGATTGATCCGCACGGCTCGGCCGGAGCCCTGGACCTCGATGACCGGAGGCACACATGGGAAGTGACGTACGTTCACGTATATCGGCGTATGCGATCGCTGTCGTGGAGCACCAGCTGCTGCTCACCCAACTCTCGGACAGCTCACCGGTCTTCATGCCCGGTCTGTGGCATCTGCCCGGCGGCGGCATCGATCCCGGTGAGCAGCCGCGTCAGACGCTGGCACGTGAACTGTGCGAGGAGACCGGCCTCGAACTCCTGGATGCCCGGCTGGTGGACGCCCGCTCGTACAGCGCGCACCGGCTCGGAGTGAACTGGCACCTCGTGGGGCTCTTCTACCTGGTCGACCTCAAACCGGGACCGCTCGCGGTCACCAAGTCCGACGACTCCACCTCCGCCGTCAGCTGGATGCCCTTGTCGGGCCTGGAGGAGTCACTGCTGTCCCCGGCGGCTGTCGACGGTCTCGCGATGATCGGCGCGCAGGAGACGCGGTAGCGGGCGCGGCAGCGGGCCGGTAGCCCACCGCCCCACCGCCGGAAATCCGGATGCGGGCCGGACCGGCCCGGTGGTGGGATGGCGCGATGCGAAGTGATACGGCGGCGGTGGACCGAGGGAAGTACCCGGACGCGGTGACGCCCTGGGAGCGGGAGGACTGGCGGGCGGACGCCCTCGCATGGGCGGAGCGCGGGCTTGCCGCGCATGGGCTGCACGGAACCGGGCCACGGAAGGTGAGACTGCGGCCGTGGTCCGTGCTGGTGCGGATGCCCGTCGCGGGCGGCGAAGCCGTCTGGTTCAAGGCCAACCCGCCCGCCAGCGCCTTCGAGGCGGGGCTGACCGAGGCACTGGCCCGCTGGGTGCCCGGGTACGTACTGCGGCCGCTCGCCGTCGACGCTGACCGGGGCTGGTCGCTGCTGCCGGACGGCGGCACGCTCTTCCGTGACGCACTCGACTCGGCGGCGGCCCCGGTCGATCCGTGTGCCTGGGAGGAACCGCTGCGGCAGTACGCCGCGATGCAACGCGCCCTCGTTCCCTACGCCGACGAGCTCGAACGGCTCGGTGTCCCCGGCGCGCGCACCGCCGCACTCGCGGAGACCTTCGACCGGACCGTGGCGGGGAACACCGCACTGGAGCCCGCCGACCGCCGGGCCCTGGGCGAGCTGCGGCCCCGGCTCGTCGAATGGTGCGAGGAGCTCACGGCAGCGGGCATCGCGGACACGCTCGACCACTCCGACCTGCACGACGGCCAGCTCTTCGCGCCGGAGCCGGGCCGTTTCACGTTCTTCGACTGGGGCGACGCGGCCGTCGCCCACCCTTTCTGCAGCTTTCTCGTCCCCGCCCGCGCCGCCCGCGAGCGGTTCGGACCCGAGGCGCTGCCCCGGCTGCGGGATGCCTACCTGGAACAGTGGACGGGCGACGGCCGCACCACGGCCGGGCTGCGGCGAGCGCTGAGCCTGGCCTGGCGGCTCGGGGCGATCGGCCGGGCCTGCTCCTGGGGACGGCTCTTCCCCGGCGCGTACAGCGGCGTAGGCGGGGCCGGCGATGCGCAGGGCGCGCGCTGGCTGCTCGAAGTCTTCGCCGAGCCACCGCTGTAGGGATGTCCGGCGGGACGGGGCCGGTGGGCCGGGCCGGGACAGCGGCAACTGCACCATGCAGGTCTACTCCTGCGAGCGGCCTTCGCGCACATCCCGCTCCAGGTGGTGCAGTAGCCCTCCGGTGCCGACGGGTGCTTGTGGCTTTCCGTACCCGGGCGTCGTGGTCTCAGGCGTCGATACGGAGTTTCTTCGCCACAGCCGGGGGCACCGGGTAGATCCGCTCGGGCGGAAGCAGCCGCTGAGCCTGCGCGGACCGGCCGCTCCGTCTGAGCGCCGCGATCTTCTGGACCCGGGGCGTCACATCGGTGAGGCCGACGACCCACTCCTCGGCGAACGTTCGGATCAGACCGCGTCCCACTCCGACCTGGATGCTGTAGTGGTTGAGAGCCGCGCCCCGCAGCGAGCGCTCGGGATCCCACTGGACATGCACGGGAGACTCGGCGACAGCTGACGGGTCGGCCGTCGTCAGCACGGCCTGCGCGAGCGCCTCCTCCCATCCGGCCCGGGTGATCCGTACCGCGAGAATCCGCTCCTGGCCCGACTTCTGCGCCCAGTTGCTGCGGTGCATGAGCCAGAGGAATGACGGCTTGATCCAGGTCATCCGGTTGAAGGAGAACGGCGGCACGAACCTGTTCGCCCGCAGGGCAGGCCCGGCGACCGCCGGGGAGTACGCCTGATAGACGACGATCGTACGGGCGTCGTAGTCGGCCCGGATCCGGTGCTGCGCGGTCATGCGCCACAGATTTTCACGCAGCGGATCTTCGTCGCGATCGGTTTTCCCGCCGCCGGAACTCCTCCGTCCACGGACACTGGGACCTCGCGTCCGTCTTTGGTGCGGCGCACCGTCGGGGCCCCATTCTTTTGTGCGGTACGACCACTCGGAGCCGGTCCGGCGCCGCTTATTGTTCCCTCACTCGGCGGCGGAGTGCCGCTCCCTCGGAGGTGACCATGGCCGGCACCGCAGGCACGGAGCTCAGGAGCAGAAGGGCCCGAAGGCCCCGGGCGGCCGCCGCGGTGGTCACGGCGCTCGGCCCGGTCGGCACCGCGGCCGCGTGCGGTGGCGGCACGTCCGCCGGCGGCGTCGGCGGCTCGACGGTGGTGGTCGCCGTCGCCGGCGATCCCGGCAGCTCCCACCTGTTCCTCCTGGGCGGCCGGCCCTCGCATCGGGAGGACTGTTCCCGCAGGCTGGTCGAATGGGTCACCACGCACACCGACCGCAGAACGAAACGGAATCGGAGCACGACATGACCGACACCACCGAGCTGTCAGCCCGCTGGACCTCCCGGCTCACCGAACTCGCCGCCCGTCACGGTGGAGATTGCGGAGCGGGACGGCGGTCTGGCGATGCTGGACCGGATTACCGGACCCACTGGCCGAAACCGGCCCCCGACACGGAGAAGGAGTACGAGATGCACCCCGTCGAGCCGGGCCTGTGCGTCGTGCAGCGGCCGGGGTTCGGTCTCTGGGTCCCGGTCGTCTTCCGTACACTCGACGACGGCACTCCGTACATCCATCACGGTGGCCGCTCCACTCCCAAGGCGGTCTGACGTGACCGCGATCGTTTCCGCCCTGGAGGCCGGACTGCCGGGCCTGCTGGCCGACATCGAGGAGCTGGTGGGCACCGAGTCGCCCAGCGAGGACCTGGCCGCGGTCACCGAGTGCGCCCACGTCGCCGCCGGGATCGGCACCCGGCTGACCGGTGCGGCGCCCGAGTGGATCGACGGCTCGGGACGGCCCGCCCTGCGCTGGCGCTTCGGCTCCGGCGACCGGGTGCTGCTGCTCGGCCACTTCGACACGGTGTGGCCGGTGGGTTCCCTGGCCGGGCACCCCTTCGAGGTCGCCGGAGGCAGGCTCACCGGACCCGGCTGCTTCGACATGAAGGCAGGTGTGGCGCAACTGTTCCACGCCCTCTCGGTGCTGGACGACCTGGACGGGGTCTCGGTGCTGCTCACCGGCGACGAGGAGATCGGCGCCCCCACCTCGCGCGCCCTGATCGAGGCCGAGGCCCGCCGCACCCGGGCCGTGCTCGTCCTGGAGGCGAGCGAGGGCGGCGCGCTGAAGACCGAGCGCAAGGGGATGTCCGGCTACGGGCTGACCATCGCCGGACGCGCCGCGCACGCCGGCCTGGAACCCCACAAGGGAGTCAACACGACCACCGAACTTGCCCACCAGGTACTCGCGTTGTCCGCCCTCGCCGACCCGGCGGCCGGCACCACCGTGACACCGACCGTGGCCTCCTCCGGCACCACCCGCAACACGGTGCCCGCCGCGGCCCGGCTGATGGTCGACGTACGCGTGGCGACGCCCGCCGAACAGGACCGGGTGGACCGTGCCGTGCACGCCCTCCTGCCGGTGCTCGACGGCGCCTCGCTCACGTTCTCCGGCGGCCCGGACCGACCGCCGCTGCCCGCGGCCGCCTCGGCCGAGCTGTTCGGACTCGCCCGCGACCACTACGCGGAGCTGGGTTTCGGCACCCTGCGCGGTGTCGCGGTCGGGGGCGGCTCCGACGGCAACCTCACCGCCGGAGCGGGCACCCCGACCCTCGACGGCCTGGGGGCGGTGGGCGGCGGGGCACACGCCGACGACGAGCATGTGATCGTCGCCGAACTGCCCCGCCGCGCCGCACTCGTGGCCTCCCTGGTGGCCTCGCTGCAGCGCAGGTCACCTGCCGGCCCGGGCAAGGTGGGACCGTGAGCGCCGCGCAGGCGGCTGCCGCGACGGCCGCCGCGGACCTGGCCGCCGAGCGTGCGGGCGTCACCATCAGGGAATTGCACGGCCTGGACGAGATGCACGAGGCCTGCCGGGTACTGGACCGGATCTGGCGCCCCGATCCCGGAAACCCGCTGATCACCCCCGAGCTGCTGCGGGTCTTCGCCCACTCCGGCAGCTATGTCGTCGGGATCGACCGGGGCGGCCGGATGATCGGATTCTGCCTCGGCTTCCTGGCCAGCGTCGGACTCCACTCGCACATCGCCGGAGTGGATGACAGCGCCCGCGGCGGCAATGTCGGCTTCGCGGTCAAACAGCATCAGCGGGCCTGGTCCCTGGCCCGCTCCATCACCACCGTCACCTGGACCTTCGACCCGCTGATCAGCCGCAACGCCTACTTCAACCTGGCCAAACTGGGCGCGGCACCCAGCGAGTACCTGGCCGACTTCTACGGGGTCATGCAGGACGAGGTCAACGCCGGGACCGAGACGGACCGGCTGATGGTGCGCTGGGAGCTGACCGGCGAGCACGCCGTCGGATCGGCCGCGGGCACCCCCCACATCGTCACCGCCGACGGCGCGGGTGCCCGCACCGTGGTCGGACTGGACGCCGAACCCGACGGCAGTCCCGTCGTCGGGCGGCAGGACGGCGACACCGTCCTGGTCCGGATCCCCGCCGAGGCCGAGGAACTGCGCCGGACCGACCCGCCCCTGGCCCGCGCATGGCGGTACGCGCTGCGCGAGGTACTCGGCGGCCTGATGGCCGAGGGGCACACCGTCACCGGATTCACCCGGGACGGCTGGTACGTGATCGACAGACGTCAGGAGAGTCAGGCATGAAACTCGTCGGTGTGGAACTGCACCGGATCGCGATGCCGCTGGTCGCACCGTTCCGGACCTCGTTCGCCACGGTGACCACCCGGGAGATCCTGCTGGTCAGGGTCGAGACCGAGGCCCACGAGGGTTACGGCGAATGCGTCACCATGGCCGATCCGGTGTACTCCTCGGAGTACACCGCGGGCGCCGCGGACGTGCTGCGCGGCCATCTCGTCCCCGCGCTCGCCGCCCTGCCGGACCTCGACCCCTGGGCGGTCGCCCCGGCACTGGCCGCGTTCAAGGGCCACCGGATGGCCAAGGCCGCCCTGGAGACCGCGGTCCTCGACGCCTGGCTGCGCTCCCACGACCTGTCGATGGGCCAGTGGCTGGGCGCGACGGCCGAACGGGTACCGGCCGGGGTTTCGGTCGGCATCATGGACTCGGTCCCCGCACTGCTCGACGCCGTCGACGGCTACCTCTCCGAGGGCTATCTGCGGATCAAGCTGAAGATCGAGCCCGGCTGGGACGTGGCCCCGGTGCGAGCGGTCCGGGAACGCTTCGGCGACGACGTACTGCTCCAGGTGGACGCCAACACCGCGTACACCCTCGCCGACGCCGCACAGCTGGCCCGGCTCGACCCGTACGGGCTGCTGCTGATCGAGCAGCCCCTGGACGAGGAGGACGTCAGGGGACACGCGGAACTCGCCAGAAGGGTCCGTACCCCCATCTGCCTGGACGAGTCGATCGTGTCCGCCCGTTCGGCGGCCGACGCCATCGCGTTGGGCGCCTGCTCGGTCGTCAACATCAAGCCGGGGCGGGTCGGCGGCTATCTGGAGGCCCGGCGGATCCACGACGTGTGTGCCGCGAACGGAGTCCCCGTCTGGTGCGGAGGGATGCTGGAGACCGGCCTCGGCCGGGCCGCCAACGTCGCCCTCGCGGCACTGCCCGGCTTCACCCTGCCCGGCGACACATCGGCGTCCGACCGGTACTACCGGACCGACATCACCGAGCCGTTCGTGCTGCGGGACGGCCATCTCGACGTGCCGCGAGGACCCGGCCTCGGAATCTCCCCGGTCCCCGGGCAACTGGCCGAGGTGACCGCGTCGACGGAATGGATCGGACGATGACCGGCCCCGGACCCCGGCCGGCCGGCCCCGCCGTCCACAGGCCGCGATCAACCACCTTGTGGAGATGACGGAGCAGCCACGGGCTGTGCTCGGCCGGATCCTCAACGATTTCGGGTCGACCCTGATCGAAGTGGTGGCCGGGAAGGCCGACCCGGCCCGCACCGCCAGCGGGGTGCAGATCCAGGACCCGTTACCTTTTTCGTGCCCCGCAATGGGGCGCCTGGCCTCCGGGTCCGGTATGGCTGTGTGCCCCCTGTCGAAGTCGATGACCTGGGGGGTGT
>NZ_JBSFET010000100.1:0-18642 GCF_053594575.1 Streptomyces sp. NPDC001880 | reverse complement strand
CGGGTTCAGCCCGGAGATCGTCGTAGAGGTCGAACCCGACCGCCCCGCCCGTCCCGCGGGCCAGGGCGCTCCGCGCCCCGGCGCCCGTCCGGCCGGTCCCCGTCCGGGCAACAACCCCTTCACCTCCGGTGGCTCGACGGGCATGGCCCGTCCGCAGGCGCCCCGTCCCGGCGGCGCCCCGCGTCCCGGTGGCGGCCAGGACCGTCCGGGCGCCCCGCGTCCGCAGGGCGGCCCCGGTGGTGCTCCGCGGCCCCAGGGTCAGGGCGGCGCCCGTCCGACCCCGGGCGGCATGCCTCGTCCGCAGGCTCCCCGTCCGGGCGGTGCCCCCGGTGGTAACCGTCCGAACCCGGGCATGATGCCGCAGCGTCCCGCTGCCGGCCCGCGTCCCGGCGGTGGCCCCGGCGGTGGCCGTGGTCCCGGCGGTGGCGGTCGTCCCGGCGGCGCCGGTCGTCCCGGTGGCGGCGGCTTCGCGGGCCGTCCGGCCGGTCCCGGTGGCGGTGGCGGCGGTTTCGCCGGTCGTCCCGGTGGCGGCGGTGGCGGTGCCGGTCGTCCCGGTGGTGGCGGCGGCTTCGGCGGTCGTCCCGGCTTCGGCGGACGTCCCGGCGGCCCCGGTGGCCGTGGTGGCACGCAGGGTGCGTTCGGCCGTCCCGGCGGTCCCGCGCGTCGTGGTCGCAAGTCGAAGCGGCAGAGGCGCCAGGAGTACGAGGCCATGCAGGCCCCGTCGGTGGGCGGCGTCATGCTGCCTCGCGGCAACGGACAGTCCGTCCGTCTGTCGCGCGGTGCCTCCCTCACCGACTTCGCGGAGAAGATCAACGCCAACCCGGCGTCGCTCGTCGCCGTGATGATGAACCTCGGCGAGATGGTCACGGCGACGCAGTCCGTCTCCGACGACACCCTCAAGCTGCTCGCGGACGAGATGAACTACGTCCTCGAGATCGTCAGCCCCGAGGAGGAGGACCGCGAGCTGCTCGAGTCCTTCGACATCGAGTTCGGCGAGGACGAGGGCGGCGAAGAGGCGCTCATCCCGCGTCCGCCGGTCGTGACCGTCATGGGTCACGTCGACCACGGAAAGACCCGACTGCTGGACGCGATCCGCAAGACGAACGTCGTCGCGGGCGAGGCCGGCGGCATCACGCAGCACATCGGTGCGTACCAGGTCTCCTCCGAGGTCAACGGCGAGGACCGGAAGATCACCTTCATCGACACCCCGGGTCACGAGGCGTTCACCGCCATGCGTGCCCGTGGTGCGAAGTCCACCGACATCGCGATCCTCGTGGTGGCGGCGAACGACGGTGTGATGCCCCAGACGATCGAGGCGCTGAACCACGCCAAGGCGGCCGACGTGCCGATCGTGGTCGCGGTCAACAAGATCGACGTCGAGGGCGCCGACCCGACCAAGGTGCGCGGCCAGCTCACCGAGTTCGGTCTGGTGGCCGAGGAGTACGGCGGCGACACGATGTTCGTCGACATCTCCGCCAAGCAGGGTCTGCACATCGACCAGCTGCTGGAGGCCGTGGTCCTGACCGCGGACGCCTCGCTCGACCTGCGGGCCAACCCGGAGCAGGACGCGCAGGGTATTGCGATCGAGTCCCACCTCGACCGCGGCCGCGGTGCCGTTTCGACCGTCCTGGTCCAGCGCGGCACGCTGCGCATCGGCGACACGATGGTGGTCGGCGACGCGTACGGCCGTGTCCGGGCGATGCTCGACGACAACGGCAACAACGTCGAGGAAGCGGGTCCCTCGACCCCCGTCCTCGTGCTCGGTCTCACCAACGTCCCGGGTGCCGGCGACAACTTCCTGGTGGTCGACGAGGACCGTACGGCCCGTCAGATCGCCGAGAAGCGTGCCGCCCGTGAGCGCAACGCCAACTTCGCCCGCAAGGGTGTCCGGTTCTCCCTGGAGAACCTGGACGAGGCGCTCAAGGCCGGTCTTGTCCAGGAGCTCAACCTCATCATCAAGGGCGACGCGTCCGGTTCGGTGGAGGCTCTCGAGTCCTCGCTGCTCCAGCTCGACGTCGGCGACGAGGTCGACATCCGGGTCCTGCACCGCGGTGTGGGTGCGGTCACCGAGTCGGACATCGACCTGGCGACCGGCTCCGACGCCATCGTCATCGGCTTCAACGTCCGCGCCGCCGGGCGTGCCCAGCAGATGGCGGAGCGCGAGGGCGTCGACGTCCGCTACTACTCGGTGATCTACCAGGCCATCGAGGAGATCGAGGCGGCCCTCAAGGGCATGCTCAAGCCGGAGTACGAAGAGGTCGAGCTCGGTACGGCGGAGATCCGCGAGATCTTCCGCTCGTCCAAGCTGGGCAACATCGCCGGTGTGCTGGTCCGCTCCGGCGAGGTCAAGCGCAACACCAAGGCGCGCCTGCTGCGCGATGGCAAGGTCATCGCGGAGAACCTCAACATCTCCGGTCTGCGCCGCTTCAAGGACGACGTCACCGAGATCCGCGAAGGCTTCGAGGGCGGTATCAACCTCGGAAACTTCAACGACATCAAGATCGACGACGTCATCGCGACGTACGAGATGCGCGAGAAGCCGCGAGGCTGATCCACGGGAATTCCGGGGGGAGACCCCCGGACCTCTCTTCAACAGTCGGGGCCGGTCGACGGGTCGTATTTTCCGTCGATCGGCCCCGGCCGTTCCGTGTACGGTTCTGGTGTCCCTGCCAAGCACTGGCAGGGCGCGAACCCGAACCGGCGGGACATCCGGACATACATGTATGTGGGGACACTGTCCTTCGATCTGCTTCTCGGCGACGTACGGTCGTTGAAGGAGAAGCGCTCCGTCGTCCGCCCGATCGTCGCCGAGCTCCAGCGCAAATTCGCGGTGAGCGCGGCGGAGGTGGGCGGTCAGGATCTCCATCGCAGGGCCGAGATCGGCCTTGCCGTGGTCTCCGGGGAAACCGGACACCTCACAGATGTTCTGGACCGGTGCGAGCGGCTGGTGGCCGCACGCCCGGAAGTGGAACTGCTGTCCGTACGACGGCGGGTACACAGCGACGAAGACGATTGAGCAAGGCGAAGAAGGAGACGGACCAGTGGCCGACAACGCGCGGGCGAAAAAGCTGGCGGACCTCATCCAGGAGGTGGTCGCCGAGAAACTGCAGCGCGGTATCAAGGACCCGCGTCTGGGTACGCACGTGACGATCACGGACACCCGGGTCACCGGTGACCTGCGGGAGGCCACGGTCTTCTACACGGTCTACGGCGATGACGAGGAGCGGGCCAGCGCCGCGGCCGGTCTGGAGAGCGCCAAGGGCATTCTGCGCTCGGCGGTCGGAGCGGCGGCGGGGACGAAGTTCACCCCCACGCTGGCCTTCGTGGCGGACGCCCTGCCGGGCAACGCCAAGGCGATCGAGGACCTCCTCGACCGGGCACGCGCCTCGGACGCACGGGTGCGCGAGGCGTCCTCGGGCGCCACGTACGCCGGTGGTGCAGACCCGTACCGCAAGGCGGGCGACGACAACGACGAGGACGCCGCCTCCGAATGACATCGCAGAAAACGCCGGACGGCCTTGTCATCGTCGACAAGCCGTCCGGCTTCACTTCGCACGACGTCGTCGCCAAGATGCGCGGCATCGCCCGGACCCGCCGGGTCGGCCACGCCGGCACGCTGGACCCGATGGCGACGGGCGTTCTCGTGCTCGGTGTCGAGAAGGCCACCAAGCTGCTGGGCCATCTCGCACTGACCGAGAAGGAGTACCTCGGCACGATCCGGCTCGGCCAGAACACCATCACGGACGACGCGGAGGGCGAGATCACCTCGTCCACCGACGCCTCCGGTGTGACCCGTGACGGCATCGACGCCGGGGTCGCGGCCCTGACCGGACCGATCATGCAGGTGCCGTCCAAGGTCAGCGCCATCAAGATCGACGGCAAGCGGTCCTACGCGCGGGTGCGCGGCGGTGAGGAGTTCGAGATCCCGGCCCGGCCGGTGACGGTCTCGTCCTTCAACGTCTACGACGTCCGCCCGGAGGTCGCCGAGGACGGCACGCCGGTCATCGACCTGGTCGTCTCGGTGGTCTGCTCCTCGGGCACCTATATCCGCGCGATCGCCCGGGACCTCGGTGCCGGGCTCGGTGTCGGCGGCCATCTGACCGCGTTGCGGCGCACCAGGGTCGGGCCCTACGGCCTCGACACGGCGCGGACGCTCGACCAGCACCAGCAGGAGCTGACCGTGATGCCGGTGGCCGAGGCCGCCGCCGCGGCGTTCCCCCGCTGGGACGTGGACGAGAAGCGCGCCAGGCTGCTGCTGAACGGCGTACGGCTGGACATGCCGGCCTTCCCGCCGGGACCGGTCGGCGTCTTCGGGCCCGACGGGCGCTTCCTGGTCCTTGTCGAGGAGCAGAAGGGCAAGGCCAAGAGCCTCGCCGTATTCGCCTGACGGGCGGAGAAGGTCCTCCGGGATTCTCATCGTGGAGCGGGCGGGGCAGATCCCGGCGCCCGCTCCACGGTCCCCCACATGTTCTGTCCACCGGACGTCGATAATTCACCCCAATGGGCAGGCGCTCGGAGTGAATCAGGGGGCACTCGGGGGCGCTTTTACTCCAAGTGGTACACGCGCTGATCATCGGACCTAACGTTCGGATCATGGGAAGCGGGGACCGGGCAGCGCTGGTACGTATCTGCGATCCGGCCGGCCGGCCGCGGGGTACCGGATTCGTCGCGGACGACCGGGGCACGGTACTGACCAGCCATGAAGCCGTGAACGGCCCCACCCGGCTGGTCCTGCACGGAACGGACGGCCGCAACCGCGCCGTGGGGGCCGACGACATCACCGCGCTGCCCGAGCTGGATCTCGCCCTGCTGCACACCGCGGGGCCGGGCGAGCTGGGTGTGGAGCCGGTCCCGATCGCCCGGCGCGACCGGATCGACGCCGGTACGTATGTGACGATCGCCGCGCACGGCTGGCGCGAGGCCCGGGTGCTCGGCACCGCCCCCGTGACCTACACCGCGAACGGCCGCTCCCACCGGATCGGCGAGGCGCTGGAGCTGGCGCTCGGCACGGACGGCAGCGACGCCCTGCGGCTCGGTGGCGCGGCCGTGGGCGGGCCCGTCCTCGACCCGGAGAGCGGCGCGGTCATCGCCGTGCTGGGCAGTGCGCTGCTCGCCGGGCACGCGGGTGCGGGGTTTGCCGTGCCGCTCCGGGCGGCGGGCACCGAGGGCCCCCTCGGCGCCCTGCTGCGGCGCAACGCCACGAGCGTTCCCGGGTACGGACGCGATCTCAACCTCGCGGGCGCCCTGCACCTCACCGCGACCTCGATCGGCTCGGCGGACGGGCCGGCCGCCTGCCCCGATCCGGTCGAACGCCCGGATGTCATCGCGGAGTTCACCGCCTTCGCGGGCCCGGTCCGCACGGGTTCGGCACCGGGCGGCCCCGCCGTCGTCCTCGGTCTCGTCGGAGCGCCGGGCACCGGCCGCACCACCGAACTGGCCGCGCTCACCGCACGCCGGGCGCGCGGCCCGGTGCCCGCACCCACCCTCTGGCTGCGCGGCGCCGATCTGCTGGCCGACGACACCTCGGTCGCCGACGCCGTCGCCCGCACACTGCGCCGGGCCGGCCGGATCGTCACCGCCGCCGGCGCCCGGGGCGACATGGCGAGCGCCACCCCCGAGCGAGTGGCCCGGCTGGCCGAGGAGTCCGGGAGCCCCCTGCTCGTCCTGCTGGACGGCCCCGAGGAGATGCCCCCCGCGCTGGCCCACGAGCCGGCCCGGTGGACCACCGCCACCGTCGAATGGCTGCGGGGCAACGGGGCACGGATGGTGATCGCCTGCGGCCCCGAGCACTGGGAGACGGCCGGTGCGCTCTGCCCGCCCGGCGCGCTGCACCGCCCCGGCAGACCGGCCGGACGGCTGCCTCCCGCGGTCCGCCTGGGCGACTTCACCGCGGGTCAGGCCGGACAGGCCAAGGAGCGGTACGCCATCCCGCCCGACGCGCTCGCCCCCGGGCACGACCGGCACCCGCTCACCCTGCGCCTGTTCGCTCAGGTGTGTGCCGCGCTGCCGGGGGACATTGCCGGGCAGCCCGGAACCGAGGAGGTCTTCGGTGCCCACCTGGACCTGATGTGCCTGCGCATCGCGGTCCGCATTGCCGCCGCGTCCGGCCCGGCACCCGGGGGCGGCGCGGTTCGCAGGCTGGCCGCCCGGGTGGCGGGGCAGGTCCACGAGGCGGCACGGCGCTGCCTGGGCCCCGGGCAGGGGGAGCTGGACCGGGCCGCGTTCGAGGAGGTCTTCCCCTGGCGCACGGGCTGGGCGTCGGCCGTCCTCACCGAGGGCCTGCTCGTCCCGGCGGGCACCGGCTACCGCTTCGCGCACGAGGAACTGGGTGACTGGGTGCAGGGCGCCCACCTCGACGTGGACGCGGCGCTGCACGCGCTGGTCCACCGCCGGCACGCCCAGGAGGGGCCGGGAAGAGCGCCGGGAGCGGCGGCCGCCGCAGGCCGGATTCCGCAGCCGAGGAGGCCGACTGCGACGACCGGGACGCGCACGCTGCCCGTACCGCGCCACCGCATCGGCCCGGTGATCCAGGCCCTGCTGCTCCTGGGCCGACGGCACGGTCCCGCCGCGCTCTCCCACCAGCTGGCCGATCTCATCGACGCGCTGGACCGGCTGTCCGTGGAGGCGGGGACGGAGGCCGATTCAGGACCGCGCCACGACGCCCGCTGGTGGGCGGTGCGGCTGCTCTCGCAGACCCTGCTCCGGGTGCCCGACGCCCGGCCCCACCTCGGCGTGCTGCGGCTCCTGGCCGGCCGGGTCGTGCACCTGGCGGCCACGGGCGCGCCGGGGGGCCCGGGGACGTACGCCGCGTTCGGGCCGTGGTTCTGGCGGCGGCTCAGGCTGTCCGAGGAGGACCGGATCGATCTGTTCCGGCGCCTTGTCCCCGCCGACGGCCCGCCCCCCGGCGAACCCCGCGCCGAGGCCGACCGCTCCGCAGGCACGTGTCCCGACGACGGCGAGCGGTTCCTGGACGCCGTGGCACGCCGTCTCGCCGACCGGCCCCGGACCGTGCAGCCCCTGCTCTGCGGCTGGTTCACCGACGAGCGCCCGCTCCCCGCCGGGGACGGCGACGCGCTGCGGCCGACCGTGGCGGCCGCAGCCCAGGCGCTCCTCTACGCCCGCCGGGACCTGGCCGTCGACGAGCTGACCGACGCGCTCGTCTCGACCCCCCACCCCAGAGCCGAGGAACTGCTCGCCGCGCTCGCCGAGGACGAGCCCTCCGCGCTGTGCCGGGCCGTCCACCGCTGGGCCCACGACGAGGACCGGCGCGCCCGCCGCACCGCCGCCGCCTCGTACGCGCTGATCACCTCGGCACACGCCATCCACGACGCCGACCGCGAGCTGCTGCGCGGATCCGCACTGGCCCTGCTGGCCCGCCCGGCCGACGCCGCCCTGCACGGGGCCGCGCTCGCCCTCCTCGTACAGGACCCGCGGACCCGGGACCGCTACCTCCCGCGGGCGCTCCGGGCCTTCGCCGCGGGGGAGTCCGGGCCGCCCGTGGACGCGCTCGCCGTCGCGCTGCCCTCCCACCCGGAGCCGGTGCTCGCCGCGTTCCGGGAGCGTCTCACCCGGCCGGACGACGGGGCGGGCGAGGCGCTGTGCTCACTGGCCGGGATCGACGCCCCCGCGCTCGCCCTGCACACCGCCGGGCTGGTGCGCGCCTACATCGACAGCCACCCCGAGGACACCGTGCACCCGGCCTCGTACATCGACCGGAGACTGGAGCACGGCCCCGCCGCCCGCGCCCTGCTGCTGCCCCTGGTGACCGGGCTGCTGCGGGACCGCCCCGTCCCGCCGCCGGTACGCGGAGCGCTCGCCGCGGTGCTCGCCGCACCCGGGAGCCCCGCCTCCGGGCCGCTGAGGGAGCAGCTGCTGGAGGTCCTGCTGGATTTCGAGCAGGACGCCCACCGCGATCCGGCCGTGCTCGACGCGCTGCTGCGAGCCGCCGCGACCGGCTCCGGCACCCGTGCCCCCGCCCGCACCCGCGCCCTGGTCCACCGCACCGGGACACTGCTGGTCCGGACTCCCGAGGGCGCGGTCCGCTTCGACCGCCGGCTGGTCGAGCTCGCCCGTGACGTGCCCGGATTCGCAGCCCTGATCACCGGGTGGCTGGCCGACGCCCCGCAGGAATGGGCGGCGCTGGTCGGCCCGAGCGCACGGCGGACGGTGGAGGCGCTGGGCAGTGCGAAGGCGATGCCGATGCAGGCCGCGCAGCGCGAGCATGGCAGTCTTAGACCTGCGTAAGAGACAAACAACAGGTTCGGGCGAGGAGCGGTCAGAGTGCAGCGCTGGCGTGGCTTGGAGGACATCCCCCAGGACTGGGGACGCAGCGTCGTCACCATCGGCTCCTACGACGGGGTGCACCGCGGACACCAGCTGATCATCGGGCGCGCCGTTGAGCGCGCCCGCGAGCTGGGCGTGCCGTCGGTCGTGGTGACCTTCGACCCGCACCCCAGCGAGGTCGTACGGCCCGGCAGCCACCCGCCGCTGCTCGCCCCGCACCACCGGCGCGCCGAGCTGATGGCGGAGCTGGGGGTGGACGCGTTGCTCATCCTGCCGTTCACCAGCGAGTTCTCGAAGCTGGCGCCGGCCGACTTCATCGTGAAGGTGCTCGTCGACAAGCTGCACGCGCAGCTGGTCATCGAGGGACCGAACTTCCGCTTCGGCCACAAGGCCGCCGGGAACGTGCAGATGCTCACCGAATTCGGTGAGACCTACGACTACCGGGTCGAGGTCATCGACCTGTACGTGAGCGGTGAGGCGGGCGGCGGCGAGCCGTTTTCCTCCACCCTCACCCGGCGGCTGGTCGCCGACGGCGATGTCGAAGGTGCCGCCGAGATCCTGGGCCGTCCGCACCGGGTCGAGGGCATCGTGGTCCGCGGCGCGCAGCGCGGCCGTGAGCTCGGCTTCCCCACGGCCAACGTGGAGACCCTGCCGCACACCGCGATCCCCGCCGACGGCGTCTACGCGGGCTGGCTGAACGTGAACGGCGAGGCGATGCCCGCCGCGATCTCGGTCGGCACGAACCCGCAGTTCGACGGCACGGAGCGGACGGTGGAGGCGTACGCGATCGACCGCGTCGACCTCGACCTGTACGGGCTCCATGTCGCGGTGGACTTCCTCGCGTACGTGCGCGGGATGCTGAAGTTCGAGTCGATCGACGACCTGCTCGTGGCGATGGCCGCCGATGTGAAGCGGTGCCGCGAGCTGATCTCCGTGTACGAGCGCGGCTGAACCTCCACGCGTACGAACGAGCGGGGCTGAACCCCGCCTCGCGCACGTGACCG
The DNA here is from genome assembly GCF_053594575.1 of Streptomyces sp. NPDC001880. Classification (NCBI taxonomy): domain Bacteria; kingdom Bacillati; phylum Actinomycetota; class Actinomycetes; order Kitasatosporales; family Streptomycetaceae; genus Streptomyces; species Streptomyces sp. NPDC001880. Next base: position 9,355 of record NZ_JBSFET010000100.1, on the reverse strand, counting down.
GGGCCGGAACCGTTTCGACGGTTCCGGCCCCGGTTCGTCGCACCGGCCTACGCCCGCGCCTTCGCGGCCGTGACCGCCCAGTGGCACGCCACCTGGGTCTGCCCGCCGCCCGCGAGCACCGGCAGATCCTTCGTACGGCAGGCCTCCGCGACGCCCGCCCGTTCCGCCTCGCCCGAGGCCAGCACCTGGCAGCGGGCGTGGAACCGGCAGCCGGACGGGACCCTGGACGGGTCCGGCGGCTCGCCGGTCAGGATCACCGGCTCGGCCCCGGACTCCGGCAGTACCGACAACAGTGCCTGGGTGTACGGGTGCTGAGGAGCCGTCAGGATCTCCTCCACCTTGCCCGTCTCCACGATCCGGCCGAGGTACATCACCGCGACCCGGTCCGCGATGTTCCACGCCAGCCCGAGGTCGTGCGTGACCACCAGCGCGGACAGGCCCAGCTCGTCCCGCAGCCGCAGCAGCAGGGCCAGGATCTCGCCGCGTACCGAGGCGTCCAGCGAGGCCACCGGCTCGTCGGCCACGATCAGCTCGGGCTCCAGGACCAGCGCGCCCGCGATCACGACCCGCTGACGCTGACCACCGGACAGCTCGTGCGGATACCGCAGGAAGAACCGCTCCGGGGGCCGCAGCCCGGCCCGGGACAGCGCCCCGGCCACCGCCTCCCGCTCGTCCCCGGCGTACCCATGGATCCGCAGCCCCTCGGCGACGGCGTCGTACACCGTGTGCCTCGGGTTGAGCGAGCCGCTGGGGTCCTGGAGCACCAGCTGGACCCGCTTGCGGTACGTCTTCAGCGCCCGGCTCGCGTAGTCGAGCGGCTTGCCGCCGAAGGTGACCTGCCCGGACGTCGGCGGGACCAGGCCCAGCAGCGAGCGCGCCAGTGTCGTCTTGCCGCAGCCGGACTCGCCGACCAGCGCGACGATCTCGCCGGGCCGGATGTCCAGGTCGACACTGTCAACGGCACGCGCCGGGGCGGCCCCGCGCCGGCCGGGGAAGGTGATCTTCAGCCCCTCGGCGCTGAGCAGGGGGGTGGTGGTGCTCATGGTGTGCTCCTTGCTTCCTCGGCTGCCGGCCGGGCCGCGACCGCTCCCGGCTCCACCAGCACACAGGCGGCCCGCCGCTCCGGCCCGGCGACCCGCAGCTCCTGGTCCTCGGTCGTGCAGGACTCCAGGGCCACCGGGCAGCGCGGGTGGAAGGTGCAGCCGCCGGGCAGCGCCGACGGGTCCGGCGGATCGCCGGGCAGCCCGCGGGGCGCGAACCGGGAGGCCGGGTCACCGATGCGCGGGAAAGCGCCGGACAGGGCCTTGCCGTACGGGTGGTGCGCGTTCTCGTAGACCTCGGACGCCGGGCCCTCCTCGACGACCCGGCCCGCGTACATCACCGCGAGCCGGTCGCAGGTGTCCGAGAGCACCGCGAGGTCATGGCTGATCATGATCAGGCCGAGGTCCTGCTCGGACACCAATTGCTCGATCAGCCGCAGGATCTGGGCCTGGATCATCACATCGAGAGCCGTGGTCGGCTCGTCCGCGATGATCAGCCCCGGGTCGCAGGCGAGCGCCATCGCGATCATCACGCGCTGCCGTTGCCCGCCGGAGAGCTCGTGCGGATAGGCGGAGGCGCGGGCGGCGGGCAGTCCCACCTGCTCCAGCAGCTCGCCGGCCTTCTTGGCCGCCCCGGCCTGTGTCGCCTTCCTGTGCAGCAGGATCGGTTCGGCAATCTGCTCCCCGATGCGGTGCACCGCGTTCAGCGAGTGCATCGCGCCCTGGAAGACGATCGACGCGCCCGCCCAGCGCACTGCCCGGACCTGGCCCCACTTCATGGTGAGGACGTCCTCGCCGTTCAGCAGGATCTTGCCGGAGACCTTCGTGCCGGCGGGCAGCAGCCGCAGCAGCGCGAGCGCCAGCGTCGACTTCCCGCAGCCCGACTCACCGGCGATGCCGAGCTTCTGCCCCGCATCGACCGAGAGGTTCACCCCACGGACCGCCTGTGCTCCGCCGGCGTACGTCACCGTGAGGTCCCGTACGTCGAGAAGCGGCGTCTTCTGGATGCTCGTCGTGCTCAACGGGCCACCCCCAGCTTGGGATTGAGGACGGACTCGATGGCGCGGCCGCACAGCGTGAACGCCAGGGCCACCAGGGCGATGGCGATGCCGGGCGGTGCCAGGTACCACCAGTCGCCCGCGCTGACCGCACCCGCCTCGCGGGCGTCCTGGAGCATGCCGCCCCAGGAGGTGGTGGTCGGATCGCTGAGACCGAGGAAGGCCAGGGTGGCCTCGGTGAGGATCGCGCTGGAGATCACCAGCGTGGTCTGCGCGAGCACCAGCGGCATCACGTTCGGCAGCACGTGCCGCACCATGATGTGGCCGTGGCCGCCGCCCAGCGCGCGGGCGCGCTCGATGTACGGGCGGGACTCCACGGCGAGGGTCTGGGCGCGGACCAGCCGGGCCGTGGTCGGCCAGGTGGTGACGCCGATGGCGATGATGACCGTCCACATCGAGCGCTCCATGACGGTGGCGAGCGCGATCGCGAGGACCAGGGTCGGCATCACCAGGAACCAGTCGGTGATCCGCATCAGGACCGTCGAGTACCAGCCGTGGAAGTGGCCGGCGACGATGCCGACGACCGTGCCGATGGCGACGCAGAGGAACGCCGCAAGCAGGCCGACCGTCAGCGACACCCGGGTGCCCCACACCAGCAGCGCCAGCACACTGCGGCCGAACTGATCGGTGCCGAGCGGGAATTCACCGCTGGGCGACTCCAGGGCGCCACCGGGAGCGCCGGTGACGCTCTGCGAGTCGGCGCCGACGAGCTGCGGCGCGAACAGGGCGACCAGTGCGATCAGGACGAGCGCCGCCAGACCCCACAGCCCGCCCCGGTGGCCGCGGTACTCCCGCCAGAAGCGGGCGATGGACTGGCGCTTGCGCGCGCGGGCCAGGGCGCGCGGATTCTGCGCGGCCTCCGCCTTCGTGGGCGTGGGCATGGATTCGGTCGTCATCGGCCCACCCGGGGATCGAGCAGCGGATAGAGCACATCGGCAAGGGTGTTCGCCAGGATCACCGCGGTGGCGAAGACGAAGAACAGCCCCTGCACGAGCGGGAGATCGGGCACGCTGAGCGCCTGGTAGAAGAGACCGCCGAGGCCCGGCCAGGAGAACACCGTCTCGACCAGGATCTGTCCGGCGACCACATGCCCGAGGTTCACGAACATCAGCGTGAAGGTCGGCAGCATCGCGTTCGGCACGGCGTGCTTGCGGCGTACGACGTCGTCCCGCAGCCCCTTCGCGCGGGCCGTCGTCAGATAGTCGCTGCCCATCTCGTCGAGCAGCGACGAACGCATCACCAGGAGCGTCTGCGCGTACCCGACCGCGACCAGTGTGATCACCGGCAGGACCAGATGGTGCGCCACGTCGAGGACGTAGGCGAACCCGGTCTCGTTGCCCGACTCCAGACCGCCCGTCGGGAACATCCCGGGGATCGGACCGATGCCCACCGCGAAGACGATGATCAGGAGCAGGCCCAGCCAGAACGCCGGAACCGAGTAGAGCGTGAGCGCGAACGCGGTGTTGAAGCGGTCGCTCATGGAGCCGTTGCGCCAGGCGGTACGGGTGCCGAGCCAGATGCCGAGCGCGGTGTAGAGGACGTACGACGTGCCGGTGAGCAGCAGGGTCGCCGGCAGTGCCTCGGTGATCTTGTCGATGACCGGCGCGTGGAACTGGAAGGAGGTGCCGAAGTCGCCCGTGAGGGCGTCTCCCACATACGACGTGAACTGCTGCCACATCGGCTGGTCGAGGCCGAACTGGTGCCGGAGCGACTGGAGTTGTTCGGCGGACACGGGCCTGCCGCCCGTCATCTGCTTGACCGGGTCGCTGGGAATGAGCCGGAAGAGAAAGAAGCTGGTGACCAGAACGGCGAAGAGCGAGACCGCTGCCCCCGCGATCTTGGCCGCCACGTATTGGAGGTATGCCTTGGTGTTGCGCGCCCGTGGACCGCGGGCGGCCGAGGGGCCGGACCGAGCCGGGCCGTCGGTGTCCGCGTCCGCGACCTGCACGAGCGCCGGAGTGCTGTCAGCTGTCATGGGAAACTCTCGTTACTCGTGCTGCACGTGGAGTGGCCGGCCGGTGAGCTGCACGTTCACCGGCCGGTCTCTCTCTCGACCCGTCCGAGTGGTTACTCGCGGTCGTCCGCCGTGTTGCGGCGGCGCATCGCGATGAACAGCCCGCCACCGGCGAGCACCACGACCACCACGATGATGCCGATGACGACGCCGGTCGAGCCCGACCCGCCGGAGCCGTCCGAACTGCCGCCGGACGCAGGAGTCGCGGACCACCAGCTCCAGTAGCCGTCCTGGCCGTAGATGTTGCCGGCCGCCTCGGGCATGGTCGTGATCGACTTGATCTGGTCGGTGCGGTACGCCTCGACCGCGTTCGGGTACGCGATGACACTCATGTACCCGGAGTCGTAGAGCCACGACTGCATCTGGTTGACGATCCCGGCACGCTTGGCCGGGTCGTACTCGGCGAGTTGCTTCTTGTAGAGCTCGTCGTACTTCTTGTCGCAGATGAAGTTGTCGGTGGCGGCGCTGTCCTTCGCCTTGACCGGCAGCGCGGCGCAGGTGTGGATGCCGAGGACGAAGTCGGGGTCCGGGTTGACGGACCAGCCGTCGAAGGCGAGGTCGTACTCACCCGCGTACCAGGGCACCGAGACGTTGTTGAGGCAGTCGACCTTCAGGCCGATGCCGAGCTTGCCCCACCACTCCTTGAGGTACTTGCCGATCGCCGTGTCGTTCGGGTCCGTGGCGTGGCAAAGGATGCGCAGGTCGAGCGGCTTGCCGTCCTTGCCGACCCGCTGGTCGCCCTTGAGCTTGTAGCCCGCCTCGTCGAGCAGCTTGGCGGCCTTGGCCGGGTCGTACGCCAGGCTCTGCTCGGCGGTCGGCTGCCAGTGGTACGCGGAGAAGCGCGGCGGGATGTAGCCCTGGCCCTCGACGGCGTGGCCCTGGAAGACCTTGTCGATGATGGTCTTGCGGTCGATGGACAGGAAGAGGGCCTGGCGCACCTTCTGGTCGAGAAGGGCCTTGTTGCCGTTGCCGAACTTCTTGCCGTCCTTGGTCTGCGCGCCCGGGTTGGTGGCCAGCGCGAAGAAGCGGCGGCCCGGACCCTCGTTGACCTTGACGTTCTTCTCGCCCTTGAGGGAGGCGGCCTGAGCAGGCGTCAGCGCCGGAGAGCCGGCGACGAAGGAGACCTCGCCCTTGCGCAGTGCGGCGACCGCGGCGTCCTGGTCCTTGTACGTCTTGAAGACCAGCTCGTCGAACTTGGGCTTGCCGCGCCAGAAGTCCTTGTTGGCCTTGAGCTTCACATACTGGTCGACCTTGTAGTCGGTCAGGATGAACGGCCCGTTGCCGACGACCGGGAACGCCTTGTCGTTGTTGAACTTGGAGAAGTCACCGACCTTCTCCCAGACGTGCTTCGGCACTATCGGCACATCGAGTGCCGCCATGGTGGCCTGCGGCTCCTTGAGCTCGATGACCAGCTGCGTGGGGCTGGGAGCCGTCACCTTCTTGAAGTTCGCGACGAAGTTGCCGTTGGCCTGCGCGGCGCCCTCGTCGGTCATCATCTTGTTGAACGTCCAGGCCGCGTCCTCGGCGGTGGCCTGCTGCCCGTCCGACCACTTGGAGTCGGAACGGATGGTGTACGTCCAGGTCAACTTGTCCGCGGACGGCTCCCACTTGGTGGCGAGGCCGGGGATCGCGTGGTTGTCCTTGGGGTCGTAGTTGGTGAGGAAGTCGTACATGAGCCGGCTGATGCTGGTGCTCATGAGCCGCTGAGCGAGGAACGGGCTCAGCGAGTCGACGCTCTGCGCGACGGCGACGGTCAGTGTCGACTTTCCGCTGTCGGCGGCCTGCGCCTGCTGCGGCGCGGCGCCGAGCGGTACACCCGGGACGATGGACCCGGCGGCCAGCGCCAGCGCGGCGGCACCGGAGGCCAGGAGGACACGCAGACGGGAGCGTGGCTGGGCGGAGCGTGGTGGAACTCTTTCGACCATGGTCAGGGACCTCGCGTCATGACTCGCACGGAGAAGGCGGGTTGATCTGTGGTTCGCCAGCTGGTGAAGCGAAGGTTTATCAGCGGGGGTCGAGCCGCGTCAACGGTCATCGAAACGGCGTGTGGTCTGCGGGAATGCATGGAGGGTCCGCACCGTGGAGACGGTGCGGACCCTCATTGGTTTAGACCTCTGACGCCTTACTGCTGAGGCGCTGACGGTGGCTGCTGCTGCCATCCCGCGGGCGGAACGGGCCCCTGGTGCTCGGGCGGGACCGGCTGTCCGGGCTGACCAGGCACGGCGGGCTGCTGGTGGGGCGGCTGCGGGCCGGCCGGGGCCGCGGCGGACGGGGCCTGCGGGGGCAACGGCTGCTGCCAGGCGTTCTGCCCGGCCCCGGGACCGGGCTGCGGCGGGTACGGCTGCGGGGGCTGCTGGCCGCCGTACGGCTGCTGCTGCGGGTACCCCTGCTGCGGCTGCTGCGGGGCGTACTGCTGCTGGCCGGGCATCGGCGGGGCGTACTGCGGCGGCGGGTTGGAGCCGTTGGAGGTCCAGAGTCCCTGCTGTTGCTGGGCGCGGGCGAAGTCCTCGGCGACCATCGCGGAGAGATGGAAGTACGCCTCGCGGGTCTTGGGGCGCATCATGTCGAGGTCCACCTCGGCACCGGCCGCCAGATGCTCGTCGAACGGTACGACCACCACGCCGCGGCAGCGCGTCTCGAAGTGCTGCACGATGTCGTCGACCTTGATCATCTTGCCGGTCTCGCGGACCCCCGAGATAACCGTGATGGAGCGCTGCACGAGCTCCGCGTATCCGTGCGCCGAGAGCCAGTCCAGGGTGGTGGAGGCGCTGGAAGCGCCGTCGACCGAAGGCGTCGAGATGATGATCAGCTGGTCGGCGAGGTCCAGCACCCCGCGCATCGCGCTGTAGAGCAGGCCGGTGCCCGAGTCGGTGAGGATGATCGGGTACTGCTTGCCCAGCACGTCGATCGCGCGCCGGTAGTCCTCGTCGTTGAACGTCGTGGAGACCGCCGGGTCCACGTCGTTGGCGATGATCTCCAGACCGGAGGGCGCCTGCGAGGTGAACCGGCGGATGTCCATGTACGAGTTGAGGTACGGGATCGCCTGGACCAGGTCACGGATGGTGGCGCCGGTCTCGCGGCGCACCCGGCGGCCGAGCGTGCCCGCGTCCGGGTTGGCGTCGATGGCGAGGATCTTGTCCTGCCGCTCGGTGGCCAGGGTCGCGCCGAGAGCGGTGGTCGTCGTGGTCTTGCCGACGCCGCCCTTGAGACTGATGACCGCGATCCGGTAGCAGGACAGCACGGGCGTACGGATCAGGTCGAGCCTGCGCTGCCGCTCGGCCTCCTCCTTCTTGCCGCCCAGCTTGAAGCGGGACGCGCCGGAGGGGTTGCGGCTGCTCTTGGCCTTCTGCTTGCCCCGGACCAGCCGGTCGGAGGAGAGCTCCACGGCGGCCGTGTACCCGAGCGGGGCGCCGGGCACGGAGCGCTCGCGCTGGTCGTGGGTGACGGGGGTGGGCCAGGCGCCCCCGGTGCGGGGGTCGACGGGCTGAGCCGGCTGGCTCGGCTGACCTGGCTGGCCCTGCGGCTGCTGTTGCTGCTGGGGAGGCTGGGGCTGGGCGGGCTGATGCGGGGCGGCCTGGGCGGGCAGACCGGGCGTGGCCTGAGCCGGGGGCTGAGGCGCCTGCGATGCCTGAGGGCCGTTGGGGACCTGCGGCGGCAGCGGGACGCCCTGCTGCGCGGGCCACTGAGGCGTCTGGGACTGCTGGGGAGGCTGGGGTGCATGCGGCTGCTGAGGCCCCTGCGGGAAGCCGTAGCCGCCCTGAGCCGGCGTCTGCTGCGCGGGGGGAGCGGGCTGCTGCGGGAAGCCGTAGCCGCCCTGGGGCTGCTGAGGTGCCTGCGGCTGAGCCGCCCCGGCCTGCGGGAATCCGTAACCGCCGGGCGCCTGACCGGTCGGGCCGGGCGCGGGCCACTGCGGAGCCGACTGCGGCGCGGCGGGCTGGAAGGCGGGCGGCAGCGGCGGCACCTGGGGCCAGGGGTTCGGTGTGGCGGGCGCCGGGGTGCTCTGCGGTGTGTGCCCGGGTGCCGCGTCCCGGGGCGCCGCATCCGGGGCGGCGTCGGAGGGGACCGAGTCCCGCGGCCCGTCGGCGCCGCCCGGGGCACCTGCCCCGGCGTCGGGAACGGAGTCCGTGACAGTGCCGTCGGACCTGCCGGAGGAGGCGTCCGCCGCCTGCGAGGAGTTGGAAGCAGGCACCTCGCCCGCGCCCGTACCACCGGTACCGTTCCCGGTATCGGCCTGTGCGGGAGCCGGGCCCGAATCCGTCGCCGGGGCGTCCCCGGCCGCGTCCGCCGAGCGTCCCTCGATCTCCGCGATCTGCCGCTTCAGCGAGGCCGGGGAGAACCGCATGGTCGTGCCGCTCTCCACGTCTCCGCTCCCGAACGGGTCCGAAGCGCCGCCGGAATCCGCCGCGTTCGCCGCGGGAGCGGGCACGGCGTCCCCAGGCGTGGCGTCACCGGCCGCGGACTGGGCGGGAATGGGTGCGGGAGCCGGCGCCGGTGCGGGCGCGGGGGGCGCCGGAGTCGCGGGCGGTGCCGGAGTCCAGTCGGAGTCGAAACCGCCCCCGGCCGACGGTGCGGGCGCGGGCACGGACAGTGGCGCTCCGGTGGGCGGAGGCGGCGCCAGATGCGTTCCGGCACCGCCCGACGAGTCCCCCGGCGCGTTCTGCGTGTACCAGGCGGGCGGGGTGTAGTCGATGGTGAACTCACCCGTCATCTCGGCGGGCTCCGCGTCGGACGACTCGTCGACGGGCTTGTTCCAGCCCCCGCGGATCTCGTCCCGATCGCCGTTCACTTTGCCTCCTGGTGTGGTCGAGCACCCTTGTGCCGTAGTGGGTGGGGGCGACCGTTTCCGTCTGCCTGACCGCCCGGCTCTCCCCCTGGGACACGCATTGCCTGCCCGCAGGTTCTCTGCCGCGCCCGGACCCACCCTAATCGTCATGGGGCTTGCTCCGGCAGGCCGTACGGCACCGCAAGAGCTGTCCCGTGCATCACGTGCCGCCCTCAAGTGAACCGAGTACGGCACAGCGTGAAGGGCGAAGCGGTCAAACATGTACATCTGCCTACGGAAAGCCGAACGTTCCCTACGAGAAGCCACCAGGGCCTGTCCGGCGGATCACGGCCGGGGTCGCGGCGTCTGGCACGGCGCCTCGCGGTGTTGCCGAAACGTCCGAACAGCTCCGCTGTCAAGACGCTCCGGCGCCTTGCGATGCACCGCACCGGACGCCGCGCCCTGTCCGACCCTGATCCGC
>NZ_JBSFET010000099.1:0-19058 GCF_053594575.1 Streptomyces sp. NPDC001880 | reverse complement strand
GCTCGTTTGCGCAGCTCAAGGGGATACGAAGAGGGGCGTGCCATGACTCAATCCTTTCACGGAATCGAGTCTCCATTCGAACCGGGGCGGTTCAGAAGGCCGAGGCGGAGTGGGCGGAGCTGGTCCGCGCTCACCGCTGGGACCAGAACAAGACCGACCGTGACCTCGCGGCCTGCAACGACGCCGCTGACGACATCGTCAACGGGAGAGACGACGAGGCCGACCTCGCCCGGTTCCGCACGCGTGCCTGGGCCGGTGCCCCTGCCTCCGCGAGCGGACGGATCACGATTCCGGCCAAGGACGCCCGTCGGATCCGGCTCTTCGTGCACCGGCCCGGCGGCTCGGCACCGCTCGGCTGGGAGGCGGTCGGCCCGCAGACCCGTCTGACCGCGCAGGAGCTGCGGCGTGGCGTGGAACTCGGGGTCGAGGGCATCGACGTGATCAGGGACGCCGCGGACTGGGACGGCCGCACCAGCGTCACGCTCACTGTCACCGCGGACGGCGCCAGCGCGTCGGCACACCTGAGGCTGCGTCAGGCACCGGTGCTTACCCAGCTCAACACCGCCCCGGTTCAGGAGGTGCTGCGGGCTGCGACCGACGAGGGCGACACCTATACCGAGGCCTTTGTCAGGGAGCTGGACGCCGCACTGCCCGACGGCGGCGTGACGTCTCCCTCGCGCGCCCTCGACACCAAGGGCGACACCTGGGCCCAGGACATCTTCGAGCCGGGCTACACCGCGATCCCCGGTCCGGACGGCCGCCCGCACGGTATGCGGGTCCTCATCACCTCGGCCAACGACGACCGCCGCGTCGCCGCCCGCACCGCCTTCACCGAGTTGGCCGGACACGACGTGGCCGCCGTCCACATCACCCACGTCCCCGACGTGAACGAGAACAACAGTTACGACTCGATGGGCAACCTGGAAACGGTGCCGCCGAGCCCCGGCAACCCGCACGGCCGCGTCGTGATCGGCGGGGAAGGTCTGGCCCCGGGGAAGACCGGTCCCGCCCCGGAGATGCTCGCCTTCCTGCGCGCCCAGGGCATGCAGGACCCGATTTCCCTGGACACCTCCTGGCTGACCATCGGTCACGTCGACGAGTTCGTGCAGTTCCTTCCGGTACCCGGCAGCCGGCTCGGCTGGCGAGCCGTGGTCGCGGACCCGCGTGCGGGTGTCGCCCTCCTGCGCGATGTCCAGAAGAAGGGCCATGGCGGCGAACTCCTGCACGGTGGCCTGCCCAAGCTGGAGTGGCCGTTCGACCTGCGCATCGACCAGCGCACCGTCGACGCCTTCCTCGCCGACACCCAGTTCACCGGCACCAACGAGCGGGCCGCCGAACGCATCGACACCAACCTCGCCGTGCTCAGGGCGAAGGCCGGTCTGACCGACGCCGAGATCATCCGCGTCCCGGCCCTCTTCACGGCCCGGTCGCTCGACTACGGAATGCTGGAGACAGAGATCCGCGGCATGGAGGACGGCCCGGCCAAGGACGCCAAGCAGAAGCAGCTCGAGGCGATGCGGGACGGTGTCGCCGAGATTCCCGGTACCGCCAACGGGCTCGTGCTCAACGACGGCCGTTATGTAGCCCCGAAGCCGTACGGCCCGGTCGTGGACGGCAAGGATGTCTTCGCCGAGGCGATCACCGCCGCCTTCCGCAGCGCCGGCTATCGGGTGAGCTACGTGGACGACCTCATCGGTGTGCATGTCGGTGAGGGGGAGATCCACTGCGCCACCAACACCCTCCGGGACGTCTTCGGCCCCGGGGCCCGCTGGTGGCGCGACCGCTGAGCTTGTCCTGCATTCCAAGCGTGGGTCAAGACGCGTGGGAGGGGCGGCCCGGTGTCGTCCCTCCCACGCGTTTGCGGTGGGGGTGTCGGGTGCAGGCCGCTTCCCTATGCCTGTGTGACCGCTTCGAGCGGGCTGAGTGCGGCGGCCCGTCGGGCGGGCAGGGCGGCGGCGGTCGCGCCGACGGCGAGGGAGAGCAGGACCACGAGGGCGAGGGTGCCCCAAGGGAGGGAGAAGGAGTACTGCGGGATCGCGCCGTTGGCCAGTCCGCTGACCTTCCACGCCCCGAAGAGTCCGCCGAGCAGCCCGAGCAGGGTGCCGAAGGCGGCGACGCAGACGGCCTCCAGGCGGATCATGGCGCGGATGCCGGAGCGGTCCATGCCGATGGCACGCAGGACGCCGATCTCGCGGGTGCGCTCCGAGACCGACATGGCGAGGGTGTTGACCATGCCGAGCGTGGAGATTAGTACGCCGATGGCGAGCAGTCCGAACACCATGGTCATCAGGTCGCCGGCGATGCCGGCCTGTTCCTGGACGAGCTGGGCACGGTTCTGGACCTTCAGCAGCGGGCTGTCGCTCACGGCGGCTCGCAGGTGCTTGTCCAGGTCGTCGGAGACCGTGCCGTCGGTGGTGCGGACCAGGATGCGCTGCACGGAGTCGCGCAGGTAGCCGTGCTTCTGCACGTCGGTTCGGTAGCCGAGGATGTCCTGGGCGGTGGGGTTGTCCTGGTAGACGCCGACGACGGTGTAGGGCTCGTCGCGGTCGCCGGTTCCGGGGCCGATGCTCGCCTTGATCTGCTCGCCGGTGGTGACGTGGTGGTCGCGGGCGAAGCTGTGGGAGACGGCGACCTTGCCGGGGCCGAGGTGCTTGGCGGAGCCGCTGAGGAAGTGGAGCTTCAGCACGTCGTCGACGGTCTTCGGGTCGACCCCGGAGATCGTCTCGACGAGGGGGCCGGCGGAGATGGTGGAGTCTGCCACGGCGGAGACGGTGCGCACACCGGGCACGTCGGCGACCCGCTGGACGGCGGCGGAGTCGACGGCGGTGGTGGTGGTGTTGCGGGTGCTGATGACGTAGTCCGCGCTCAGTCCGGCGGCGGCCTGGGAGTTAAGGGCCTCGCTCGTGGACTGGTTGATGACGGCGAGACCGGAGACCAGCGCCGTACTGATCATCAGGGCGACAGCGGTGGCGGAGGTACGGCGCGGGTCGCGCAGGGTGTTCTCGCGGGCGAGGTCGCCCACGACGCCGAAGCGGGTGGTGAGCCGGCCGAGCAGGCGGATCACCGGGCCGGCGAGCAGCGGGGCCAGCACGATCAGACCGATCACGAGGATGCCGCACCCGAACATCGCGGTCTGCAGGTTGTCGTCGCCGGCACTCGTCGCGTCGCTCAGCGAGAACAGCAGACCCGCGCCCAGAACGACCATGACCAGGCCGACCGCGCCTCGGATGCGGGAGACCAGCGGCTGCTCGGCCGTGCGCATCGCCTCGACGGGAGAGATACGCGCCGCGCGGCGCGACGGCAGCCAGGCAGCGAGCACGGTGACGCCGACCCCCACGACGAGCGAGGCGAGGATCGCGGCCGGGCCGATCACCAGCGGCCCGCTGGGCAGCAGATCGCCGGACGTGTCCAGCACGGTCGGCAGCACCGTGGCCACCCCCAGACCCAGCACGAAGCCGAGCGCGGACGCGGCGAGACCGACCAGCGTCGCCTCGGCGAGGACCGAGTGGACCACCTGGCGGCGGGTGGCGCCGATCGCCCGGAGCAGCGCGATCTCGCGGGTACGGCGTGCCACAAGCATGGTGAAGGTGTTGACGATGAGGAACGTGCCGATGAACAGCGAGACCACGGCGAAAAGCAGCGGAAGGCGTTCGTAGCTCTTGGTCGTGCTCGCGATGAAGACGGACTGCTGATTGGCCTGGGCGGCGGCGGTGGTGGCCTCGGCCCGGTCGGCCGGCAGTACCGCACTGACCCGGTTGGCCAGCTCGAACTGGTCGGCGCCCGGCACGGCGGTCAGGTCCATCCCGCTGTAGTGCCCTGGGACGGCGAACAGCTTCTGGGCGGTGGCCTTGTCGAACACCGCCAGGGTGCCACCGGCGTTCACCCGGCTGTCCGTGGTGGACACCAGGCCCACCAGGCGCAGTTTGAGGACCGGTCCGTCGTTGGCGAGCGTCACGGTGTCGCCGAGGGAGTAGCCGGCGGCCGCCGCGGTCCCGCGGTCCAGCGCGACCTCACCGCTGTCGCGGGGGGCACGGCCCGACGTGAGCGGATAGCGGCTGTCCCGGCCGTCGGAACCGGGAACGTAGGCGACGCCGAGCTTGCCCATCATGGTGTCGGCCCGCATCGGTGTGCCGTCCTTGGCGGCCAGGGTGACCGAACCATCGGCCGTCGGGCGGACGGAGGCGATGCCGGGAACGGTGGACAGCTTTCGAACCAGGGCGTCGTCCAGGGCCCCGTACTGCTCGTCGGCAAGGGCGCCCGGAGCGAACTTCGGACGCACGCTCACGGCGATGTCCGCGTAGTTCTTGGACATGGCGGCGCGGTGGGCGGCGGTGGTGGAGTCGGCGAAGACCAGGGAGCCGGAGATGAACGCGACACCGAGGCAGACCGCGAGCACGGTCGTGATCAGACGGGTCTTGTACGCGAGAACGTTACGCAGGACGGTTCGCAGCATGGCGGACTTTCGGAAGTATGGGAGGGGAACGGCGGGCTGATGAGGATGGTCAGCAGCCCTGGGACTCGAACGCAAGCATCCGGTCGAGCACGCCGTCGGCGGTCGGGGCGTGCAGCTCGTCCACGAGCCGGCCGTCGGCGAGGAAGACCACGCGGTCGGCGTGGGCGGCGGCGACCGGGTCGTGGGTCACCATCACCACGGTCTGGCCCAGTTCCCGCACCGAGTCGCGCAGGAAGCCCAGCACCTCCGAGCCGGAACGGGAGTCGAGGTTGCCGGTCGGCTCGTCGGCGAACACGATCTCCGGACGGGACACCAGGGCGCGGGCGACGGCGACGCGCTGCTGTTGGCCGCCGGAGAGCTGGGTCGGACGGTGCGCAAGGCGCCCGGCCAGCCCCACGGTGGCGACGACGGTGTCCAGCCATGCGGCGTCGGGCTGCCGGCCGGCGAGGCGCAGCGGCAGCGTCATGTTCTCCAGCGCGGTCAAAGTGGGCAGCAGGTTGAATGCCTGGAAGACGAAGCCGACCTTCTCCCGCCGCAGCTCGGTGAGCTGACGGTCATTCAGGCGGGCCAGTTCGACACCGCCGATCCGGGCGGAACCCGAGGTGACCGGGTCAAGGCCCGCCATGCAGTGCATCAGCGTCGACTTGCCGGAGCCGGACGGACCCATGACTGCGGTGAACCGTGCCCGCGCGAACTCCACGGACACCGAGTCCAATGCGGTGACCTGGGTCTCGCCCTTCCCGTACACCTTGGTCAGGCCCGTGGCGCGGGCGGCCGGTTCGATGGCGAGGGGGGTGGAGGGAACGAACGTCTGCGACATGAGTACTCCGGCTGAGGAACGGTGGCCCGCGAGCGCCGCGGGCCGAGGGGCATTCCCATCCTTACGGCCCTCACCTGCACAAACGTCGCCCCAGAGGCGGTAGTTGCGGTCTACCGAAAGGCAGGGACGGGCAGCTCGCCCCTGCCCTTCGACAGACCTTCACAGACCCGTCTCCGCCTTTGGTCGGACCCTCGGCATTGCCCGGACCCGCGACGGCAGCACGGCCGGTGCTCCGAGGACATGGACGACGTACCCGGTCCACCGATTGCGTCCCTCGCGCGGGCACACGGAATGGTCCGGGGTCAGGGACGCAAGCCGGCGCGATGCGCCAGAAGGGCCGCCTGCACCCGGCTCGTCGATCCGGTCTTCTCCAGAATCGCACCCACATGCGTCTTCACCGTGCCGATGCCGATGGCCAGCCGTCCCGCGATGTCCTGGTTCGACAACCCCTCGCCCAGCATCGCCAGCACCTCCCGCTCGCGCCCGGTCAGCCGGGTGATCCGCTCGTCCTGTGGAGCCGGGCCGTCGGCGTGGGAGGCGCCGCCACGCAGCATCCGGGAGATCACCGCTCCGGTGACGCCGGGGGAAAGTACCGCGTCACCGGCCGCCGCTGCCCGGACCGCGCTGATCAGTTCCTGCGGCCCCTCGTCCTTCAGCAGGAACCCCGAGGCGCCGTCCCGCAGCGCCCGCAGCACGTTCTCCTCGTCACCGAAGGTCGTCAGCATCACCACGCGCGGCGCCGGATCGAGCGCGAGCAGCGGCTGGATCGCGGCCAGCCCGTCGCACCCGGGCATCCGGATGTCCACCAGCGCCACATCCGGGCGGTGCGCGGCGGCCTCCTCGACCGCCCGGTGCCCGTCTGCGGCTTCGGCGACCACGTCGATGCCGTCGGCGTGTCGCAGGATCAGCCGCACCCCGTGCCGGATCATCGCCTCGTCGTCCGCGAGCAGGACACGGATCGGCCGGGCGGGCTCGGTCATTGAGACTCCGTAAGTTGTTAGTCGGCCCGGGAGGGCCGGGTGTGGCTGATGGGGTCTTGCCTTCGGTGGCTTGCCAGGAGTGGCCGCCCGGCTCTCTTGGGCGCCCTGGCTGCTGATTGAGATGTGCGCGCTTCTTGCGGTCGCTGATTACGGAGATGACAGCGGGGTGTTCCTCGGGCCGACGGCATGCCGTGCGGAACGAGGAGGGGCAGATGAACGAGCGACGAGCCCGGCTCTGGGCCGGCATCGACGCGGGCAAGGGCCACCACTGGGCCGCCGTGGTCGACGAGAGCGGTGCCACCCTGTGGTCGAAGAAGATCGAGAACGACGAGGCGGCGATCCTGACAGCACTCAGCGAGATCCTGGGCCTGGCGGACAGGGTCAGCTGGGCGGTGGACATCTCGGGTACGTCCTGCGCGCTGCTGCTGGCCCTGCTTGCCGCCCACGGCCAGAAGGCTGTCTACGTTCCGGGGCGGACGGTCAACCGCATGTCCGGTGCCTACCGCGGCGAGGCCAAGACCGACGCCCGCGACGCCTACGTCATCGCCGAAACGTCCAGGCAGCGGCAGGACTTCACCACCATCGACGTGCCCGCGCAGCTGGCTGCCGACCTCGCGCTGCTGACCGCCCACCGATCCGACCTCGTCGCCGACCGGGTACGGATGATCAACTGGTTGCGAGACGTACTCACCGGTGTCTTCCCGGCGCTGGAGCGGGCCTTCGACTACTCGGCCCACAAAGGTGCGTTGGTGTTGCTGACCGGCTACCAGACCCCGGCCGCTTTCCGGCGCCGCGGCCGGACCAGGCTGACGGCCTGGCTTTCCAACCGCGGCGTCCGGGGCGCCGACACGGTCGCCGCCACCGCGCTGCAAGCCGCCGAGGCACAGCAGACCGTGCTGCCCGGCGAGGACGTCGCGGGCCAGATCGTGGCGGACCTGGCCGTGCAGATCCTGGCCCTGGACGACCGGCTGAAGCAGCTCGACAGGCAGATCCGCGACACCTTCCGCAGTCATCCACAGGCGGAGATCAGCGAGTCCCTGCCCGGCATCGGGCCGATACTCGGCGCCGAGTTCGTCGTCGCCGCCGGCGACCTGTCGGCCTACGCCGACGCCGGCCACCTGGCCTCGGCGGCCGGGCTCGTGCCCGTCCCACGCGACTCGGGCCGCCGCACCGGCAACCTCCACCGGCCCAAGCGCTACAGCCGCCGCCTGCGACGGGTGTTCTACATGTCCGCGCAGACCAGCATCGTCCGCGAGGGACCCAACCGGGACTTCTACCTCAAGAAGCGCTCCGAGGGCTGCAAGCACGTCCAGGCCGTCATCGCCCTGGCTCGCCGACGGGCGAGTGTCCTCTGGGCAATGCTGCGTGACGGCAGGGTATTCACCTCCGCCCCGCCGGTCACGCAGGCGGCTTGACTCAGTCATTGAGACTCCCAGGGTGCGGTGTCCCGTACGGACGGGACGGTGAAAGGGTCGATGGAGATGAGACGTTGTGAAGCGTTGAAGCAGTACCGGGTGACGCCGAAGGAGCCGGGCCCGGCGCCTGGTCCTTCGGACGAGTAGACGCAGGCCACCGTGCCGGTGGGCCGAGGCGGTTCGTGCCCGGTGGCCGCAGCGCGCACGGCCGGGCTGTCGACGACCCCCTTCAACTCCTGGTAGGTCATGCCCACGCGCGGCTCCACAGGCCGGGCCGAGTGCCTCGGCTGGGCGTACACCAGGGCGATCGCGAGCGTCATCAGCACCCACAGCGCCGCCGCCCCGAGAGCGAGCGTCAGCGCCCCTGCCGTCCGCGGCTCACGCGACAGCGCCTCCGCGTCGTCGGCCGCGGTCGGCGTGGAAGCCTCCGCGCCGCCCTCGGACCCTTTCGACGCTACGGCGTCGTCCGGTTCCGCCGGTACGGTCGCGACTACCTGGAACCCGCCGGGCGTCAGCGCACCGGCCTCGAAGGTGCCGCCGAGCAGTTCGACCCGCTCGCGCAGGCCCGTCAGCCCTCGCCCCGTCCCGGCTTCGGACGGCGCGCCGGCCGGAGCAGGGGACACACCGTTGCGGACCGTCACCCGCACCGTCCGGTCGTCCTGCTCAACCCGTACGGTGACATGGGCGGCCGTTGCATACCGGTGCACGTTCGTCAGGGCCTCCCGCACCACCCGGTGCACCGCGCGCCGCACCCGCGCCGGGCATGCGTCGAGGTCAGGGCCGCTCCATTCCAGCCGTACGGTGATTCCGCCGTCGCGGGACTCCGCGACCAGCGCCTCGACATCGGCCCGGGTGCCGGTGGCGTCGGTGAGCGCGTCCGGGCCGGTGTCCCGGCCGAGCGGCCCGAGGACCCCGAGCGCCTGCCGCAGTTCGCGCATCGCATCCCGGGTGGTCCGCCGGACCAGGGCGGCCTCCTCGCGCAGCTCCGGCGCGGCCTGGTCGAGGGCGAGTTCGAGACCGCCGGCGTGCAGTGAGATGAGACTGAGCCGGTGGCCCACCAGGTCGTGCATCTCGGCGGCGATCCGGGACCGCTCATGGGTACGGGCCTCCCTGTCGGCGAACCGGCGGACCTGCTCGGCCGCGTCGCCGCGTTCGCGCAGCGCCCGCAGCAAACGGGCCTGCTGCCCGTACACCGTGCCGATCAGACCGGGCACGACCACGGCGGTCACCGCAAGAACCAACCCGAGCTCCAGGCCGTAAACGGCCGAACCGGGGCCGAGCGAGGGACCGGTCGCGGTCGCGGATGCCATGAGCAGCAGGCTCGCGCCGCCGAGCAGCCGGACCCTGTGGCGGGGCCGGACCGTGTCGAGCGCCACCGTGTACGCGGCGGCCGCCGTCACCGGGCCGACGACCGGCGCCACCCCGGCAAGGGGAGCGAGGACCAGGAGCACGGCCTCGGGCCGGCGCCGCCGCAACGGGAAGAGCACCACGGCGACCGCGACCGCACACAGCTGGAAAACGGCGTGCGGCAGATTCCACAGCCGCTGGGCGACCGCGAACAGACACAGGGCGGCGAGGGCCACACCGGCCGTTTCCACGACGTCCTGGCCAACTCGGACCAGACGCACTGGAGCGTCCGGTCCGGGGCGGCCGACACGAGGTGAACAGCTGATGAGGGGCATGCCGTCCAGTATTGGTTGCCGCGGGCGCGCGGGCGTGGGCCTCAAGGCCGATCCGGACTCTGCCTTTCGGCAGAGCCCGGCGCATGCCGCGCCAACGGGAACTGCGCAAGCAGCGCAGGCGGCTCAGCCGCCGAGGACCTTCGCCACGGGTCGCTGCGGGCCGAACTCGACGAGCTCGGCATGCGATGGGCATCTGGGCGGGTGGGATGAGTGCGGATGCGTACGCCGAGGAGGGCGGTGGGCGGCGGCAGAGGAAGTGGGCAGGCGTCGTGTTCCCCGGCCCCGGCCACGCGATGCTCGCCCGCTCTCGAGGTGTCCGGCCGCACACAGGTCAGTGGCCACGCTCAGCCACCATCAAGTACTCAGCAGTCGGCTCCTGCAGGTAGTTCCCGGGCTCCAGGCGTTCCAGGTGGTATTCGAGCAACGACCGGGTCAGGTCGGGCTGCCAGGGCAACAGAGCACTTCGAGGAAGGCTCCTTCAGCCACGACTGCAGCGTCCCGGTCACCACGACGGCGCGCGAACGGCTCCGGGCCGCGGCGGGGTGTTGTCCGTAGGGGCGGTTGCGATTCCGGTCATATCTGCGCTTTGTCCCGACGAGGGCGTCTGATGCCCTGTGGGGTCGGTGGGTCGGTCACCGGGGCGGCCCGTGCTGGGGTCAGTCGTGCGCGGGGCGGTTGGTGAGCTGGTGGTCGGCCAGGTTCAGTGCTTCGTCCACGACGCGGCGCAGGTGTCCGTCGGCCAGGGTGTAGATGACGCGGCGGCCTTCCTTGCGGGTGCGGACCAGGCCGCTCAGTCGCAGGCGGGCCAGATGCTGGCTGACGGCGGGGCGCTGGGCGCCGCATGCTTCGGTGAGTGTGGTGACGTCCGCTTCCTGCTGGGCGAGGGCGTGCAGCAGGGTGAGTCGGGTGCGGTCGGCGAGGAGGGCGAGGATCTCGGCGGCGAGGGAGAACTGTTCCTCGCCGGGGTTGTGCGGGTGCGCATCATGCGCAGTTGATAGGTGCGTGCGTGCGCTCATACGCACATAATGGAGGTGCGCTGCTCTCGTGTCCAGCCGGGGGCGGCTTCGCCCTGCCCTCGCACTCGCACGAGGAGGAACACGTGAGCCACGACCACGACCCCGGCCACCAGGACGGGCACCGCTCTCACGGCCACGCACCCGGTCGGGAAGGCGGGCGGCTCGCCCGTCTGCGGCATCGGGTCGGGCATCTTCTGGTGCCGCACTCCCACGAGTCGGCCGACAAACTGGACGCGGCACTGGAAACGTCGGCACGCGGGATGCGCGCGCTGTGGGTCTCCCTCGCCGTTCTCGGCGTCACCGCCGTCGCGCAGGCGGTGATCGTCGTGATCTCCGGTTCGGTCGCGCTGCTGGGCGACACCGTGCACAACGCCGCCGACGCGCTGACCGCCGTACCATTGGGCATCGCCTTCCTTCTGGGCCGCCGCGCCGCGACCCGCCGCTTCACCTGCGGGTACGGCCGTGCCGAGGACCTGGCGGGCGTCATCATCGTGGCCACCATCGCCGCCTCCGCCGTCTTCACCGCCTGGACCGCCATCGACCGGCTGGTCGACCCGCGCGAGATGCAGCACCTGTGGGTGGTCTTGGCCGCGGCCGTGACCGGGTTCATCGGGAACGAGTGGGTGGCCCGCTACCGCATCAGGGTCGGCCGCCAGATCGGGTCGGCCGCGCTGGTCGCCGACGGCCTGCACGCCCGCACGGACGGATACACCTCGCTGGCCGTCCTTCTCAGCGCCGGCGGCGCCGCACTGGACTGGCGGCTCGCCGACCCCGCCGTCGGACTGCTGATCACCGCGGCGATCCTGCTGGTCCTGCGCGACGCGGCCCGGGAGGTCTTCCGCCGTGTGATGGACGCCGTCGATCCCGCCCTCGTCGACGCCGCCGAGACCGCCCTGCGCCAGGTGCCCGGCGTGCGGGAGGCCGGCGGGCTGCGGCTGCGCTGGATCGGCCACCGCCTGCGCGCAGAGGCGAACATCGTCATCGACGGCCATCTCAGTGTCCGGTCCGGGCATCGCATCGCGGTCGAGGCCGAGCACGCACTCCTGCACGCCGTCCCGAAACTGGACGCCGCCGTCATCCACACCGACGTCGAACCCGACACTGGCGAGCCCGACCCGCACCACCTGCTGGCCCACCACACTGCCGTCTGAAACCAACGGCCAGTCCGCCCCTTTTCGAGCCGCAAGGAGAGCATGTGACCATCCCCTCCCCCGTCTTCACGCAGTACACCTCTGCCGGCCAGGTCCCCCCTGACCTGCGACAGGCCCTGACCGAATGCTGGGTGGAGGTGACCAACACGGGCGGCGCAGCCGGATTCCCCTTCCCGCCGGTGGAGACCGCCGAGGCCGCTTCCGCCCTGGAAACCATCATCAACAGCCTCGCCACGAGAACCAGCCGCCTGCTGACCGCCCACCTCGACGGACAGCTCGCCGGATGGCTCAGCCTGCGCCGCGACCCCTGGACACTCATCTCCCACCGGGGCACCCTCCACCATGTCCAGACCCGCACCACCATGCGAGGACAGGGCATCGGCAATGCTCTGATGAACGAAGTACGCCGCATCGCCCGCGACGAGATGGACCTGGAACAACTCCACCTCGCCGCCCGCGGCGGCATCGGCCTGGAAACCTTCTACGGGCGGCTGGGCTGGAAAGAGACAGGCCGCTGGCCCGGCGCCCTCCGCCTCGCAGACGGCAAGGACCACGACGAGGTCCTCATGCTCCTCACCCCTCTGTAACCCCAGGCCCCCAGCCCGGCATGCAGCCCGGCACGGCCCAGCCGGTGCCGGCGTACGCACGAACGCACAAGGCCGCATCCAGATGAACGTGCGCAGCCCTTGACGTACTGAGGAACCGGGCCCTGAACTCATTCCGCCTGCTGGACTGGGTCACCGAGAGGCACAGCCCGTGCTCTTGGCCCTTCGGCTGGTGATCTGCGTCAGGCAGAACGCCGGCAAGGAGGAGCGGGGCCGCGACCGGTCCCCTGCCCCGGTCACGGCCCCATCTGCGGGTGCTGAGGCCGGTCACGAACCGCAGCACCCGCCCGTGGACTGCTCGTTGGCCGCGGGCGCAGCAGCCATGGTGCCGAACTGGACCAGCTGCGGGGCGATGGCCGGGGCGCAGCAGCCGTCCGCGGCCGCCTGGTCGGTGCCGGGCCGGGCTGGTCGAAGAGTCCCGCGCCGCGGCAGACGCCTGTCTCGAGCAGGACGAGTTCGACGCGTTCGGCGGCTTCGTGGTCGTCGGCAAGCGCGACGGCGCGGACCTGCTCGCAGCCGCTGAGAGCAAGGAGGTGGGGGCGCGGACTTCATACCGACCAGGTACACACTCTGCTCCGGGCGGGAGAGCCCCTTCATCACCCCGTGCGGGTGGACGGTCCCGCAGGGGGTGCTGGTTCCACCCGTACGAACCTTCCCGGCGTCTTCGCGGCCGCCGGGGACACCGGAGGTCCCGGCCTCGAAGTCCTGCTGACCCGCGTGCACGCCGAGACGGAGCGTGGCGGCCGCCACACCGCGGCCGTGAGCTTCTTCGGTATGGGGCCCTGCGTCACCAACGCCCTGTCGAGCCGCCTGACCGCCGAAGTTCAGCGCGAAGGGGTGCGCTTGGGTCCCAGGAGTACACGCGCGGCGTCGCGCCCCCTCCCACCGCCGTAGGGCCGGCGACCAGAAGTGGGACCGCCATCGCCTTCTGGCCCGACACCGACATCTTCGGGACCGCGGAGTGCTCGTTCGTCGTACTGGCGGAGCGCTTCAGGGAACTGGCCTTCCTGAACCAGAGCCTGAGCATCTCGCTGAACGACGAACGCTCCCCGAGCGGGGCCCGGCCGGTGCGGTTTCAGTTTCCGGGCGGGGCAGGGGACTTCGTCGCCTTCGACGCGCAATCCGGGTCCCCCGTTCACCCGGAAGTCATCGCCTTCGAGCGGGAGGACCTGCGGATGGCGGGGACCGTGGAGGTGGCCTTCGGTGGTGCGGCTCCCGCCAGGAGCGGGTTCGGAGCTTCGCCAGCAGCGTGCGCACCCCCGCGAAGGCGGCACGCATGAGATGGGCTTCCGCGACGGGGTGGCGGCCGTGGTCACCTCATACGCGCGGCAGCGGCGGCTGCTGACGGCCGCCGACCCCGACCTCTGCGCCGACCAGATCAGCGAGGGGCTGACGGCGGTCGTGTCGGTGAAGCTGGACCATCCCGAGTACCTCGGCGCCACCCACGGCAGGCTGGGCGGTGCCGCAGTGCACCCCTGCGTCGCGGAGGCCGTCCGGGAACACCTCGGTGCATGGCTGGAGGGACACCCCGAGCAGGCCGCGGCCGTCGTCGGCCGAATCGTCCGCAACACCCGCCGGAACTGAGCAGCAGCAGTCGGTTCCCGCCGTCCCCGGAAACGGGCGGTGGGCAGCTCCTGATCGATCTCCCGAGCCGTCCTCATCAGTTCCAGGGCCTCGCGGCGCAGGTCGCTGGCGCGCTCGCGCAGCTGCTTCACGCGCCGCCGCTGCTGCTGCCGCCCGGCGCGAGCAAGCTCGTAAGTCCGGCGATCGCTTCCGGGGGCGGCTCGAAGTAGCGTACGTTCTGCGGCTCCTTGTACCGCGGCTTCGCCATCAGCATCGGCAGGCTCGCGCACAGATACCTATTTGTTTGCCGTTCGGGGAGGACCTTGATGAATGTCACCTTGCAGGTGGACCCGACGCCGTCTGCCTCTGCGCTCTTCCTGCGCCCTTGGAACGTTGGCGACGTCGAACCCCTGGTCGCGGCATATCGCGATCCCACGCTGTGTCGTTGGACGGGGCTTTCTGTAGAGAGCATCGAGGATGCAGTGGAGTGGGTGGAGCTTCAAAGACGCGGCTGGGCAACCGGAAAACGGCTGAGCTTCGCTGTGCATGAAGATCACTCCGGCACTGGGGAGAGTCGGCTGGTTGGCAATGTAGTCATGAAGCGGACCAGCTCCAGCCAAGAATCCGCAGAAGTCGGCTACTGGACGGCAGTCCACGCCCGAGGCCGGGGGGTGGCCCCTCGTGCCCTCGAAGCTCTCACCAGCTGGGCCTTCGACATCTTCGCGGTCGAAGGTCTGGAACGTCTCGACCTGCTCCATCAGGTGGACAACCTCTCCTCGTGCCGGGTTGCGGAGAAGGCCGGATACGGGTTTCACCAGGTCCTTCCGGCTCGTCCGCCATTCCCCAGGGACGGCCACTTGCATATACGACGAGCCGGCACTCCGGCCTGACGCTGGAGAAAAGCTGCCTGCCCCGCGTTGTCAACTGCTCGATGAAGACAGGGCCCCACCCGCGAGGCGGGATGATGGCAAGCCGCCTCGACTCGCCAGCAGACTCGTCGGCGGGTATCCGCTCGGACAGTGGATCGCCGAGCAGCGCCGCGCTTATGCGGCCGGGACGCTGGCGGCCGGGCGGGTCGCAGAGCTGGAGGAGCTCGGGATGGTGTGGCCCCAGCAGGAGGCGGCCTGGGCGGACGGGGTCGCCGTCGCCCGCGAGTACGCCGCGGTGCACGGGCACTTCCTTCCTCCGACCACCGCGACCTGGGAGGGGTATCCGATCGGTGTGTGGGCGAAGAACGCGAGGGCGGCGGCCCGTAGGGCGCGGGAGAACGAAGAGCTCCGCGCGGCCGGCCGCCCAGTCCCCTCGGCGGCCGGGGCGATGACCGAAGCACGGCAGGACGAGCTGGACGCGATCGACCCGGGATGCTGCCCTGCCTGGGACACCGGATGGCAGCACTGCTACCGCCTCGTCCACAACCACGTCCAGGCCGACGGAACGCTCCCGGAGACTGCGGGCGACATCGTCGTCCAGGGCGAGGACCTCGGACGCTGAGTCACGGCGCAGCGGTTCGGGTGGGAACAGCTCCTGCCCGTACAGCAGTGGATCCTGGAGAACACCCTCACGATCACACCGGCCGAGGAAAAGGAACGGCCGGTGAAACGGACGCAGGGCACCATGTGGGCCCTCAACCTCACGGCAGCACGGCAGTTCCACACCCGCGAAGGGCACCTGAGAGTCCCCCGCAAGCACGTCGAGCACTGGCGGTCGAACCCGGTGCGTCGGACCGTCAGGGGGGCGCTGACGAGGCTGCAATGGTGAGGCTCGGCACCTGGCTCGACAACGCCCGGCGCGGGGACAAGCTCACCGAGCAGCGGCGGGCGGACTTGGACGCGCTCGGGATGCGCTGGTAACGGTTGGGGTGCAGAACCCGAGAGGGAACCGGCATCCGATGGGAATCCGAGCCCCTCTCAGGCATTTGCCGACACCCCGCAGCCTGCGCCCTGTTTGAGGCGCGATTTTACCCAAACTATCGTCAGTTCACACGCGGCAACCCAGTCATTTATTCGTCTATGTAACTGAACTTTTTTTGTTTCATGGTCAGTTGAAAGGGCGAAAGCAGTACGCTTTAACCAGGCAAACCTCAGGGATTCAAGTCGTAACTTTCCCTGAAGGACCTTCCAACCCCACCCCATCCAGAGAAGGGCACCACCATGCCCAAAGGCGCCGTCATGTCGTCGCGCACCCCTCGGCCGTTTCTCGAACTACGCATCGGCGGCCTTCAAGTAACCATGCAGCGCGCCCCCGTACGGCTCTTCACATGGACGTCCGTCCTGGTCGGCCCGATCGTGGCCGCCTGGTGGTCCACGCGGTAGTCCTGCCGCACTGTTGCTCGGCCTCACGCCTCTACTGCTCGCAGTGCTGCTCGCAGCGGCCAGCCGTGGTCAGCTCGGGGCCACCGGGGCCACCGGGGCCATGCTGATCACGATTGACGGCACGTGCGGGGCCGGCGGCCGCGCCGACTACGAAGCCCGCCCCAGCGAGCCCGGCCGATGGCACTGGGCGGGCGACGTCCCCTGGCCCCGGGCAGTCCCGGTCGATCCTTCGACGCGTTCCTCCCCCCGCCACCGGGCGTGGGCATGTGGCGTCCGTCAACCGCCGCCCCGCCGGGCGAGGCCTCGCCTCGCCCGTACGGATGGTGTCCACGGCGCCGACGAACGTTTGGGCCTTCAGCGTTCCTGGATTCCGATCCCTGTTGTTGTCAGGATTGACGGTTCTACGAGCGTGTCCTACCTGTTCGCCAAGAACTCGTCGAACGTACGCGGCGCACGCCCGGTCAGTTCCCGCACCGTCGTCGTCACCTCAGACATCGTGCCAGCTGCCATCTCTGCGTAGAGCCGAAGAAGGTCATCTACGAACCAGCCGGGCAACCCCTGTGCCTGTAGGCCCTCAGCTGCCTCCTGAGGTGTCAGATTTCGGAAGGGAATGGCGAGCTTGGCCGCGATCTCCTCATGCATCAGCGCCTCCGGCCCGGTGAGCGCATGGGTTTCGCCGCCCCGGAGCGGGCCTGTCAGCAGCACTGCCGCACAGGCAGCGACGTCGTAGGCGTCGATGTACGCCACACGTCCCGCACCGTACGGACCTTCCAGGGCACCGCTGTGGGTGAAGCCGCCCTCGCCCGTGAAGAAATTCTGCATGTAACCGGTCGGCTGCAGCGACGCCCACCGCAGCCCAGACGCCTTGAGGTACTGCTCGATCTCCCAGTGCGCGCGTACGGACAGCTTCGCGTCCGGACCGGGTTGCCACGCCGATACCTTCACCACCCACGAGACCCCGACAGCCCGCGCCGTGTCGATGGCGCCGATCTGCTGCCGGACCATCGGCTGCTGCCCATCCACGGGAAGCGCGCCGCCGCTGTTGAGCAGAAGACGGTCAACCCCTTTCAGGGCGGACACCATCGACGCCGGATCGTCGAAGTCCCCGACCACGAACTCGCAGTCCAGCTCCTTGCCCTTGCGCGCGTCCCGCACCAGCGCCCGAAAGGGCACGTCCGCCTCCGCAAGAGCCCGTACCAGGTACCGGCCAATGGTCCCGGTCGCACCCGTCACAAGAATCATCCTGTCCCCCACCGTCCGAGAAGGCGTCAAGAGTCCTCGCCAACATTACCGGAGGGTTCATCCGCTTACCGAGTTGAGGGACGCACCAATGAGCATGTTCATACCCGCGCTCAGAGACATTCGTCGGTGCACCTCAGCGGCTGGCAGACCTGACTGCCAGACCGCGGTGATGATCGAGTGCTCGACTGCGACCAGCGCCTTGATCGGGCCGCGGCGCGAGGTCAGCCGTTTGTAGCGTGCCTGTAGGAACGAGTCCTTGGTTCGTGTTGCTCCGAACGCGGCCATCCCCAGTGCCCCTTTCAGGTAAGGGTTGCCGGGTCGAATCCGGGTGCTACGGACCCGGCCCGCCGATTCGTGGTGTCCCGGACACAGCCCGGCCCAGGAGGTCAGGTGCTTAGCCGAGGGGAACCGGGACATGTCACCGCCGGTCTCGGCAACGATGACCTCCGCCACCGCCGGGTTCACTCCCGGGATCGTGTCCAGCAGGGCCAGCGCCGGGCGAAAAGGGGTCATCGCCTCCTCGACGCGGGCCGTCAGCTGGTTGATGGCACCCGACAGGTGGTCGTACTGGTCAAGGTAGAGGCGAGTCAGGAAGGCATGGTGTTCACGAAAGCGGCCGGTCAGTGCCTGGCTCAGCTCGGGAATCTTGCTCCGCATGCGGCGCTTGGCGAGGTCGGCGAGGACACACGGATCGCGCTGCCCGTCGATCAACTCCGCTTCTGTTCGATTGTCGCGGTGCCGCTCCGGGAGGGCCAAGGAACTACGCAGAATCTGACGCACGTGCTCATGGCAACACTCCACGGTTCCCGTGGACGGCCCTCAGTACCATGCTGTCGTGCGAGCTCGGAGGCATCACAGAGTCGTCGGTCTCGTCCGGAACGAACAGTTCCACTGTTCCGGCACAACCGATCTCGCGACAGGGCGGTAAGGGACGCGTACGGCGCACAACGACCCTTTTACTGTGCCCCCGGCGCACGGCGAAGCCGCGCTGAGCTGCTGTCGGGGATCTTGGAGGGTCGAGGTCAGGTGCCGAGGGTTCGCCAGGACTTCGATCGGGGAATCGCCTGCTGGTCCAGGAAGGTCTGGAAGGCGGTCGGCGGTCTCGGTGGAGAGGTTTCCTCCGTCACTGACCGGGCGCTGAGGCGTTCGATGTTCACGGCGATGGCCGTGAGTATGTGTTGCCGGTGGGCTTTGGGCTGTCCTCGGTAGCGGCAGTGGCGCATGCCGTGTCCGTGGGCGAACTCGTTGATGGTGCCCTCCACTCCGGAGCAGACCGCGTAGCGGGCCTTCCATTCGGATGTCTGCTGTTCGGTGCGGACGCGGACTTGCAGGTCGCGGAGCTCTCGTGGTGGAAAGCCCACGTTGCGGGCGCTCTCGCGGGAACCGGTGCACCGGGGGCGGTCCGGACACGGCTGGCACTGGCTCTTGGTGAACCGCGCCACGATCAGGGGTGCAGCGGTGGGCGAGGAGGTCGAGTAGGGGCCGTGCCAGCCCGCGCTGACCTGGCCCTGGGGGCAGGTGACTTGTCGGCGCTCGAAGTCGATGTGGAAGTCGTCCCGGTCGAAGCCCTCGTTCCTGCGGTGGTGGCGGGTGGGGTTGCCCGGCGGTGGTGAACTCCGTGATCTTCCGCTCTTCCGGCCAGAACCTCACGACCGTCGGCACCTAACTTGATCTTTAACCAGTACGGCGTGGTCGTGGGGTCGTTGGCTTCTTCTGTCTCGTGCCTGTTCTGCCGGTGGTGTGCACGTCGTGGCGTGGGGTGGGTTGCGTGTTCTTGCGGCCTGGTGGCCGTCCTGGGCCGGGGCGGGAGGGTTTCGGT
>NZ_JBSFET010000098.1:0-19547 GCF_053594575.1 Streptomyces sp. NPDC001880 | reverse complement strand
TCCATGACTGCACCGGTCTTCTCTGGCCCCACTGCCCCTCCCGAAACCGGGGCTCTGCCCCACCCCCTCAGCCCCTCTGGCGATTGAGGAGCGGGGTCCGGGGCAGAGCCCCGGTTTCGGGAAGGGGCGGGGAGGGGGCAGGACCCCGCGCAGCGGCCCACCCACCACGCACACGCCGAACAAGCTCGCCCATCCCGGCCCCTCGCCGACAGTCCACCCCCACAGGCCGCAGGCCATAAACCAAAAACCGGGGCCGGACGCCCAAACCACGCGCCCGACCCCGGCTACAACCGACTACAGCCCGACCACCGCACCGACGTCCAAAGACGTCACCGGCACTCGCGCCCTCTACCGCCGACGCTACCGCTCCGGCTACTTCTTACGGCGCCGCCCGCCCCCGCCACTCTTCTGGGCCTTGCGCCGCTCCGCCCGGGTCAGCCCGTCGGACTCGGACCCGGACCGGGTCGCACCGTCCCCGTTGGAGAAGTCGCCCTCGACGACCCCGCCCTCCCCGTCCACCGTGGGAGCGGAGAAGTGCAGCCGGTCCGGACGCTGCGGAGCATCGAGCCCCTTGGCCCGGATCTCCGGACGCGCCGCCGGCACGGTGTCCTCCTTGGCCAGCGAGGTCCGCTCGGCCGCCTCGTCCTGCACCGGCACTTCCTCGACCTGCTGCTCGACCTGGACCTCCAGGTTGAACAGATAGCCGACGGACTCTTCCTTGATGCCCTCCATCATGGCGTTGAACATGTCGAAGCCCTCGCGCTGGTACTCGACCAGCGGGTCCTTCTGCGCCATGGCCCGGAGGCCGATGCCCTCCTGGAGGTAGTCCATCTCGTAGAGGTGCTCACGCCACTTGCGGTCCAGGACGGACAGCACCACACGCCGCTCCAGCTCACGCATGATGTCCGAGCCGAGCTGCTTCTCACGCTCGTCGTACTGCTCGTGAATGTCGTCCTTGATGGACTCGCCGATGAACTCGGCAGTGATCCCGGCCCGGTCGCCGGCCGCCTCCTCCAGCTCGTCGACGGTGACCTTCACCGGGTAGAGCTGCTTGAACGCGCCCCACAGCCGGTCCAGGTCCCACTCCTCCGCGAAGCCCTCAGCGGTCTCCTGGCGGATGTAGTCGTCGATCGTGTCGTCCATGAAGTGGCGGATCTGGTCCTGCAGATCCTCACCCTCCAGGACCCGGCGACGCTCGCCGTAGATGACCTCACGCTGCCGGTTGAGCACCTCGTCGTACTTCAGGACGTTCTTACGCGTCTCGAAGTTCTGCTGCTCGACCTGCGACTGCGCCGACGCGATCGCCCGCGTCACCATCTTGTTCTCGATCGGCACGTCGTCCGGCACATTGGCCATCGACATGACGCGCTCGACCATCTGCGCCTTGAACAGCCGCATCAGGTCGTCGCCGAGCGACAGGTAGAAGCGGGACTCGCCCGGGTCGCCCTGACGGCCGGAACGACCGCGCAGCTGGTTGTCGATACGCCGCGACTCGTGCCGCTCCGTGCCCAGGACGTACAGCCCGCCGAGCTCCTTGACCTCTTCGAATTCCGCCTTCACGGCCTGCTCGGCCTTCTCCAGCGCGGCAGGCAGCGCGGCCGCCCACTCCTCGATGTGCTCGACGGGGTCGAGGCCGCGCTGGCGCAGCTCCGCCTCGGCGAGGTCGTCGGGGTTGCCGCCGAGCTTGATGTCGGTGCCTCGTCCGGCCATGTTCGTCGCGACCGTGACCGCGCCCTTACGGCCGGCCTGGGCGACGATCGTCGCCTCGCGGTCGTGCTGCTTGGCGTTGAGGACCTCGTGGTGGACCCCTCGCTTGGAGAGCTGCTGCGAGAGGTATTCGGACTTCTCGACCGAGGTGGTGCCGACGAGGATCGGCTGACCCTTCTCGTGCTTCTCGGCGATGTCGTCGACGACTGCGGCGAACTTCGCGACCTCGGTGCGGTAGATCAGGTCCGACTGGTCGGCACGGACCATCGGCCGGTTGGTCGGGATCGGCACCACACCGAGCTTGTAGATCTGGTGGAACTCGGCGGCCTCGGTCATCGCCGTACCGGTCATGCCGGAGAGCTTGTCGTAGAGGCGGAAGAAGTTCTGCAGGGTGATCGTGGCGAGGGTCTGGTTCTCGTCCTTGATGTCCACCCCTTCCTTCGCCTCGATCGCCTGGTGCATGCCCTCGTTGTAGCGGCGGCCGGCGAGGATACGGCCGGTGTGCTCGTCGACGATCATGACTTCGCCGTCGATGACGACGTAGTCCTTGTCCTTCTTGAAGAGTTCCTTGGCCTTGATCGCATTGTTGAGGTACCCGACGAGCGGGGTGTTCACCGACTCGTAGAGGTTCTCGATACCGAGCCAGTCCTCGACCTTCGAGACACCGGACTCGTGGATGGCCACGGTCCGCTTCTTCTCGTCGACCTCGTAGTCGCCGGTCTCCTCGATGCCCTTGAGCGGGTTGCCCGCCTCGCCCTTGGTCAGCCGCGTGACCAGCTTGGCGAAGTCGCCGTACCACTTGGTGGCCTGGTCGGCCGGGCCGGAGATGATCAGCGGCGTACGGGCCTCGTCGACGAGGATCGAGTCGACCTCGTCGACCACGGCGAAGTTATGGCCGCGCTGGACGAGCTCGTCCGCGGACCACGCCATGTTGTCGCGGAGGTAGTCGAAGCCGAACTCGTTGTTCGTGCCGTACGTGATGTCGCAGGCGTACTGCTCACGGCGCTGGGCCGGCGTCATGTTGGCGATGATGCAGCCGACGGTCAGACCGAGGAACTTGTGCACCCGGCCCATCAGTTCGGAGTCGCGCTCGGCCAGGTAGTCGTTGACCGTGATCAGGTGCACACCCTTGCCGGAGAGCGCGTTGAGATAGGCCGGCAGGGTGCCGACCAGGGTCTTGCCCTCGCCGGTCTTCATCTCGGCCACATAGCCGAGGTGCAGGGCTGCTCCGCCCATGATCTGGACATCGTAGTGACGCTGTCCGAGGACCCGCTTGGCGGCCTCACGGACGGTCGCGAATGCCTCGGGGAGCAGGTCGTCCAGGCTCTCGCCGTCCGCGTACCGTTCCTTGTACTCGTCGGTGAGCGCCCGCAGCTCGGCGTCGGAGAGGTTGACGAAGTCCTCTTCGATGGAGCTGACCTGGTCCGCGATGCGGTGCAGTTTGCGCAGGATCTTGCCTTCGCCTGCACGCATGAGCTTGTTGAAGACGGACACTGAGGCTGGTCTCCTTGCCGGTCGGGCCTGGCACTGGGTCGTGTTATGGACTCTGGCGCGGGCACGGCAGGTGGGCCCCACCGCAACGGCCATCGTAAGCGAGGACCCCGCCGTGCCGGGAGGGCTGCCACCTCGTCGGCCACGCCGTGCCCCCGAGTCAACGGCCGGAGAGCGCCGAAGGTGCCGGGAAATCCGAAAAGTGTTCGCTTCCCGCGCGGCACCTCACCAGAATCCGTACATGGAGCCGATCACCCTCACCAGCGACCGTCTGCTGCTGCGCCCCTTCACCGGCGGCGACACGGACGCGATCCACGCCGCCTGTCAGGATCCGGAGATCCAGCGGTGGACGGTGGTGCCCTCCCCGTACAGCCGCGCCGACGCAGAACTCTTCGTGAAGAAGCTCTGCCCCGACGGCTGGCACGACGACTCCATGTACAACTTCGCGGTGGTCCTGCGCGAGAGCGGGGCCCTGACCGGTGCCCTCGGCATCGACCGCCGCAATCTCCCGGGCACGTACGAGGTGGGCTTCTGGACCGCCGAGGAGCACCGGGGCCGCGGCTACACGACGGAGGCGGTGCTGACCGCCGCCCGCTGGACCTTCACCGCACTCGGCGGTGACCGGCTGGAGTGGCGCGCCGAGGTGGGGAACATCCCTTCGCGTGCCGTGGCGCTGAGTACGGGATTCCGGATGGAGGGCGAACAGCGGTCGGGCCTGTTCAACAAGGGAGTACGGCGCGACGCCTGGATCGGCGCGCTGCTTCCTTCCGATCTCGACCTGCCGGGCACCCATGCCTATCTGCCCGCCCCCTGACGGGGTCCGCGACTCCCCGGCCGGATGACGGCCCAGCAGGGCGTCAGTCAGTGGCAGAGCCATGACCACTGGAACTCGCGCACGAGTATCGATGTCAGTGGCTGCCTCTAGGGTGCGAGGCATGACGCCTGTGCCGCCTCCCGCCGCTGAACTCTCCGCCGACCAGGCGCGCAGGATCACTCTGCGCGCCCAGGGCTTCCTCGGCGCTCCGGACCGCCGGGCCGGGGTTCCCGGCGTGCTGCGGCATCTCGGCGCCGTACAGCTCGACACGATCTCGGTGCTCGCGCGATCGCACGAGCTGATTCCGTACGCGCGCCTCGGCGCGGTCGGCCGACGCACCGTCGAGGAGGCGTACTGGTCGGGCGGCCGCAGCTTCGAGTACTGGTCGCACGCGGCCTGCGTCCTGCCGGTCGAGGAGTGGCCGCACTTCGCCTTCCGCCGCCGCGCCTACCGCTCGCGCCCGCACTGGCACCACGACCTGCCGGACGGCGCGTACGACACGGTGATCAAGCAGCTGCGCGCCGAGGGCCCGCTGACGGCGACGGAGCTGGGCGGTGCGAAGAACGGCGGGGAGTGGTGGGACTGGTCGGCGTCGAAGGTCGCCGTCGAGCGCGCCCTGATGTACGGCGAGGTCGTGTGCGCCGAGCGCCGCGGCTGGAAGCGGGTGTACGACCTCGCCGAGCGGGCCCTGCCCGACGACGTGCTGCACGACGATCTGGACGACACCGAGTGCCTGCGGCGGCTGGTCGCCCTCGCGGGACAGTCCCTGGGGGTGGGCACCCGGGCGGACATCGCGGACTACCACCGGCTGAAGGGCGAGCAGTTCGACGCGGTGGTGGCGGACTCCGGACTGGTGCCGGTGACGGTGCAGGGCTGGGCGAAACCGGCCTGGGCGGACCCGGCGGCGCTGGCCTCGGAGCCGCGCGGGCGGCATCGTACGACACTGCTTTCGCCGTTCGACTCACTGGTCTGGGAGCGGACACGCACCGAGCGGATCTTCGGTTTCACCCACCGCCTGGAGGCCTACGTCCCCAAGCCCAAGCGAGTCCACGGATACTTCGCAATGCCGCTGCTGGCAGGCGGAAAGCTGCAGGGCCGCGTCGACCCGGCGCGCGAAGGCAGCACGCTGGTCGCCCGGCAGGTGTCCTTGGCCGGCAGGAAGGCCGTGGTGCCGATGGCCGAGGCGCTGGTGGAAGCCGCGTCCTGGGTCGGCTGTACGGATGTCCGGCTGGAGCGGGTCGACGCACCGGAACTTCGCGGACCGCTCACTCAGGAAATCGCCCGCGCCCTGGCCTGAGCCCTTGTTCGCCCGCCCTCACCTGATCTCCAGGATCTTCTCCCGCATGGCATAGACCACGGCTTCCATCCGGGAGTGCAGCTGCAGCTTCTCCAGAATGTTGCGGACGTGGTTCTTCACGGTGTTCTCGGAAATGAACAGTTCCTTCGCGATATCGCGATTGTTCATGCCCGTTGCAACGAGTTTGAGGACTTCGAGTTCCCGGTCGGTGAGCCGGGGCGCGGGCACCAGTCGGCGCTCGTCGGTCCGCTGGATCATCGACTTGAACTCGGTGAGCAGTTTGGACGCCATGGAGGGGCTGATCTGGGACTGCCCGTCGGCGACCGCGCGAATGGCGGTGGCCACCTCGTCCGTGGAGATCTCCTTGAGGAGATAGCCGGTGGCGCCGGCCTTGATGGCGTCGTAGAGATCGGCCTCCTCGTCGCTGATCGTCAGCATGATGATCTTCGCGCTGGGGGCCACCTCCTTGATGGATGTACAGGCCTCGATGCCGCCGCGCTTGGGCATCCGTACATCCATCAGCACGATGTCGGGGAGCAGATCGGCGGCCTTGTCGACCGCCTCCGACCCGTCACCCGCCTCGCCGACGACCTGGATGTCCTCCTCCTGGGCGAGGACGATCTCCAGGCCTCTGCGGAAGAGCGCGTGGTCGTCGACCACGAGGACCCTGATCGGTTCCTTGCGGAAACCACTGTCCATGTCCGCGCCGGTGCGGGCTCCGGCGATCTCGCCGGAATCATTCGCATCGCGCATGGGCCCGAAGGCGTCCGCCATCGTTCCTCCCCCTGAAGGCCGTGGCCTGAAGTTCACACACTGTCCACCAACGGCAGTTCACAGAGCGCCGATTGGCTTGGGACGCCATGATTCCATGCCTGGACGACAGAGCGGTGATCCAGTGGTGGCACGCGGGTGCCCCTGGGGGCGCACAGGCACTCCAGGGGCACCCGCGAAAGCGTGGCATCAGCCGCCGAGCGCACCGCCTGCGCCGCCCGCCTCGTCGGCGGCCAGCGGGTCGGTCCTCAGGTGGATGACGCCGTAGTCATAGGCATGCCGTCGGTAAACGACACTGGGTTCCTTGGTCTCGGAGTCGACGAACAGATAGAAGTCGTGCCCGACCAGCTCCATCTCGTAGAGCGCCTGGTCGAGCGACATCGGCGCGGCGACGTGCGTCTTCTCGCGCATCACCAGCGGACCCTCGCCCTGAACCTCCAGCGAGCCGAACCTGGTGGTGGGCACGGACTCGGCCGACTCGTTGGCGATCAGGTCGCCCTCGCCGTTGAACGACGCCGCACCCGGCACGGTCTCAGCGACCTCGGCAGCGGGAATCCGGCCATTGCCGCGGCGGCTGTAGCGCTTGTCATGCTGCTTGCGCAGCCGCGCCTCCAGCTTGCCGGTGGCCAGGTCCAGCGCTGCGTACGGGTCGCCTGCGGCCGCTTCCGCCCGGATGACCGGACCGCGCGAGCGGAGCGTGATCTCCACCCGGTCGGAACGGTCGGCCTGACGGGGGTTCGGCTCCTTGGACACCTCGACGTCGAGGCTGATCACCTTGCCGTCGAACTTCTGGATCTTGTCCAGCTTCAGCTTCTCGGCCACGTGCTTGCGGAACCGCTCGGGCACCTCGGTCTTGCGGCCCTTGACGACGATGTCCACGCAGAACTCCGTTCCCGGATCACTCCGCTCAGCGGCGGAGCATCTCCCTTTTGCACCAGGCCCCGGTGGCAACCGGAGCCGCGGACTCGGTGACTTCCACCTCCTCCTCCCCCATCGGTGAGGTCGCCACCCCACCGAATTTCCAGCCTCTGAACCACTGGTGTGTTGCCTGCCCGAAACCTGGTGGTGCATTCATCGAGGTTTGGCATTCACCATTCCTCACAACCGAACATAGCCTGCCTGGCCGGATGTCGGCACCCGCTACTCGCGCGTACCTCCGGTCGGGCTGTTTTGGCCACTCATTACCTGCAACGATGCAAGTTCATTGACAGTTCCGGTTTATTTCGAAGGCCGAGGGAGATACTGCGACAACGGCCGCCTGCCCGCTGCCGGGAGCGCACGCGTGCCCGCACGCCGCCCCCACCGCCCGAGCCGCCTCGGCGAGCGAGGCTCCCGTCGTCAGCAGATCGTCCACCAGCACCACTCGTCCGGCCGCCAGCAGCCGCTCGCCCCCGGACACGACCTCCAGGGCCCCCGCCAGATTCGCCTGCCGCTGACGGGCGCCCAGCCCCGCCTGATCGGCCACCGCGCGCCGCTGCCGGAGCACCGCGACCACCTGGGACCGGATGCCGCCGCGCCTCAGCTCTCCCGCCGCGGCCAGCGCGATCCTGCGCGTCGGATCATGTCCCCGCGCCGCCACCGCCCGCCGCGCCGACGGCACAGGTACGAGCAACAGCGGGCCGGCAGCACCCGCATGCCCCGTCCCGGCCCGTACGGCCCCCGCCAGCGCCTTGCCGAGCACCCCGGCCAGCCCCAGCTCACCGCGCTCTTTGTGGGCCAGCAGCGCGGCACGTACCGCGTTCTCGTACGCGGCGGCCGCGTACACCACCGGCAGGCCCACGGGCTCCGGAGCTGGCCGCACCCAGCGTGGCACCCCGCCGTGGAGCTCCGCACGGCATTCCTCGCACAGCTCCACGCGCGGCCTGCCGCAGCCGCCGCAGGACATCGGCAGCACCAGGCCGGAGATCTCCCGCCACCACCCCCGCATCACTCCACTGTGCTCTTCCCGGCGCGAACGGGCCACCCCTGTGGAAAACAGCGGGCCACCCCTGCGGAAAGCACGGAACGGGCCTTGCGGCGCCTCAGCCCGGATAGACCAGTGACGAGCCTTCCTTGACCACCGTCTGCCAGTTGTCGCCCGGCGACAGCTTCACGATCCCGTCGCTGGACGTGGCCGCCATCAGCGGAAGCTGCTCGTCGTCCGCCGCCGCGACCGACGACACCTGGTTCACGCCGGGCAGCACCCCCGAGGCGGACGTCGAACCGTCCGCCTGCACATACCGCATCTGCTGCACGCCGCCCTGCTCCTTGCCGACCACGACGAGGCGACTGCGGCCCGACCACGACATCGCAGTCACATCCGTCAGCTGCGGCGCCGCCTGACGCAGCTCCACCACCGACACCTGCTGCTCCGACTCCGGCCCGCGCCTCTCGATCCGGCCGATCTTCAGCGTGGTGCGGTTGTCCTCGTTCACCAGTAGGGCTATCCGCACTCCGTCCGCGGACATGCGCAGTGCCTCGATTCGCCCGCCGCCCAAATCGGGAACGGCGACCTCCTGCGGCTTGCCGGTACCACCGGCCAGTCGCAGCAGTCTGGTGTTGTCGGGATCCCGGTCGGCCACCCACAGGTCGCCCCGGCCGTCCCAGCTCGGTGTCGACAGACGGTTCTTCGCGTCGTGTGCCCCACTGGTCACCGAGGCCGCTGGAAGCTCGCCGTCCGAGACGATGGACGACACATAGAGAGACGCCCCGTCGCGCGAGACCGCCGCGGCCGACTGCTCGTCCCTGGCCACACCGACCGTGCCCATCTGCACCGGTCCGCCACCGAACGGACCGGCCACCTCCTCCGGGGCTCCACTTCCCTTGGTGCTGCCGGGAATTCGTTCCACATGCCCCTTGTCGTCGATGAAGTACTGGCTGTCCGGACCGCTTGACGAATCGTCAGGAGCGAACTCCTCCGCTTGGTCCGCCCCGAGCAGGCACAACGGGGAGCCGTCGGAGCGCTGCAGCTCGACCTGCTCCACCCGTGCGGACGTCAGGTCCCTCAGGGTGTAGAGGATCTGTGAAGCCATCATGCGGCAGGAACGCTGCCCGACGCCGTCCGCCTTCTTGTCGAGCGGGACCTTGAGTACGTTGCGGTCGTCGGGTGCCAGCGAAGTGACCCCCTTCTTCAGCGCCGTACCGGGAGGGAACCGGGACTCGACCACCGGCCGCAGCCAACTGGTCGGCCCCGCAAGGAGGCTGCGCACGGACTGCGTCACGGTGTCCATCCCCGTGACGGGGTCCGTCCGGCTGCGGAGATAGACGGGGTCGGCGACCAGGGTCGGCTGCAGGTCGGACCGACCCGTCGCGAAGTAGTACTTGTTGACGGAGCGGTAGAGGCGCCTGAAGTCGGACTGCCCGAGCAGAAGACCGTCCGGCACGAGGTCGATCCGCCATTCCTTGCCGTCCGGCCCGTTCTCCTTCACCAGGTGCAGGGTCTGGTTGTAGTCGGTGGGCGCGAGCGGCTGATAGGCACTCTGGGCGTCGACCGTCGCCACCTTCTCACCGGTCAGGGTGTAGGTGACCTCGGTGATGTTGCGGTCGCTGTCGCGCAGAGGGCGGTCGCTCCTGTTCGGCGCCTTGGTGAGCACGGTGGTGAACGCGTTCGGCTTCCACGTCTCGGCCGCCTTCTTTGTCAGGTACTGACGAGTCGTCCTGAAGCGCGGGTCATCACTGGTCATGGACTCCAGGAAGCCGTCGACCACCTCGTTGGGCGTGGCGTTGTCACGCGGCGCGACGGCGTACACCTGCACCTGGGAATCGCCGGGCTGCGAGGCGTCGACGGCCTTGACGTCCCCGGTGACGGGCATCGAGCCGCACGCGGACAGCAGCACCGTGCCGCATCCGAGCAGCGCGACGAGCCCCAGCACCCGCCCACGGCCGTCCCTGCGACGGTCAGTGCCCACGATTCGTGTCCCCCCGCTCCGGGCTCTGCGCCCCAGTGTCCAATTCGCCGCCCGGCCGGTCCTCGGCAGGGCGCGCGACCACCCGTGCGCCGCTCCCCGGAAGAGCCGCCGGATGCACCGAGGCCGGCGCCGTCCGCGGAGCCACGGACGCACGGGGCGTCACGGGCAGTGCGGGCCGGTCGCTGCCGCCGGGCTGGGTCGGCACCGCCGTCAGCCGGTGCTCGCTCCCGGTCTTCGGAGCGGCCGAGGCCCGCTCACGACTCTCCCGGTTGCGACGGGAGTCCTCGGGTTCCAGCGGTATCGGCGATCCGCGCAGCGGCTCGTCCGCCGTACGCGGCAGAGTCAGCCGGAACTGCGAACCACCACCGGGCTCGCCCCACGCCTGCAGCCACCCGCCGTGCAGCCGGGCGTCCTCGACCGCGATGGAGAGCCCGAGGCCGGTACCACCGGTCGTCCGCGCACGAGCCGGGTCCGCCCGCCAGAATCGGTTGAACACTCGCGTCGCCTCGCCCGGCTTGAGCCCCACTCCGTAGTCCCGGACGGCCACGGCGACCGCGCCTCCGGCCACCCCCATCCGCACCACGACATCCCGGCCCTCACCGTGTTCGACGGCGTTGACCACAAGGTTGCGCAGGACACGCTCGATGCGCCGCGCGTCGGCCTCCGCGATCACCGGCTGCTCGTCGCCGACCACCCGGATCCGGGTGCCCTTGCGCTCGGCCAGCGGCTCGGCCCCGCCGATCACCCGCCGTACGACCTGTCGCAGATCTATCGGCTCCGCCTCCAGCGCCGCGGCACCCGCGTCGAACCGGCTGATCTCCAGCAGATCGGAGAGCAGCGACTCGAACCGGTCGAGCTGGTCCCCGAGCAGTTCCGCCGAGCGCGCCGTCACCGGGTCGAAGTCACTTCGGGCCTC
This sequence comes from Streptomyces sp. NPDC001880, assembly GCF_053594575.1. NCBI lineage: Bacteria > Bacillati > Actinomycetota > Actinomycetes > Kitasatosporales > Streptomycetaceae > Streptomyces > Streptomyces sp. NPDC001880. The sequence goes on along the minus strand of NZ_JBSFET010000098.1, from coordinate 8,664 downwards.
GTGGATGACATCGGCGGCCATCCGTACGGTCGTCAGCGGCGTCCTCAGCTCGTGGGAGACATCGGAGACGAAGCGCCGCTGCATCCGGGAGAGTTCCTCCAGCTGCTGGATCTTCAGCTGCAGGTTCTGCGCCATCTTGTTGAATGCCTCACCGAGCCGGGCGATGTCGTCCTCGCCGGTGACCTTCATCCGTTCCTGGAGCCTGCCGGCGGAAAGCCGCTCGGCGATGCCGGCGGCCATGCGTACGGGCGTCACGACCTGCCTCACCACGAACCAGGAGATGGCCCCGAGCAGCACGACCACGAAAAGCCCCGCGGTCGCCAGCGTGCCCTTGATCAGCGTCAGCGACTTCTCCTCCTGCGTCAGCGGGAAGAGGTAGTAGAGCTGGTACGGATTGTGGTCGATGTCGTAGAGCCGCTTTCCCACGACAAGCCCGGGCTGCGGATCCTGCCCGTTCGCGTACTGGATCTCGGAGTACGTCTGGTACGCCCCGGGCCCCTTGTTCACGGCGTCCCGCAGGCTCTGCGGGACGCTCACCGCCTCCACGCTGCCCGAGCCGCGCGGGGCACGCGTTCCCTCGTCGGCGCTGAGCGCCACCACGTTGAAGGCGTTCTTCCCGCCGCTGGCGAGCTGATCGACGAGTTCGGTCCGCCAGGAGTTGTTGGCAGTGGTGCCGTCCGTCGTGTCGCCGCCCTGACCACCTGGGGTGAGCGGAGCGTTCGCCTTCTCCTGCGCAGCGGCGAAACCGCCGGCCGCCTGTGTCTGAGCGGCCTTGCTCTTGGCGTCGAGCAGTCCGTTGCGCACCTGCCCGATCACGACCAGCCCGAGCAGCAGCACCACACCGAGCGACATGAGCAGTGTGCCCGCGACAACCCTCAGCTGAAGGTTGCGCCGCCAGAGCCGTACGGCAGGCAGCAGCGGACGCCGTACCCACCGCATGAGCAATCGCGGCACAGGTCCGCCGGGCGCCCGGTCGTAAAACAACCGGCCGCCCTGCAGAAAGCGCCCGGTTCGGAACGCCCTGTGTCCCGGACCGGCAGCCCGCTCCGCACGGGCTCCCGGCTTGCCGGGCTGCGGAGCAGCGCTACTCGGGGACATGTCAGCTCGGTCCGGCCTTGTAACCGACCCCTCGGACGGTCACCACGATCTCCGGCCGCTCCGGGTCCTTCTCGACCTTGGAGCGCAGTCGCTGGACATGCACATTCACCAGCCGGGTGTCGGCGGCATGGCGGTATCCCCACACCTGCTCAAGCAGCACCTCACGGGTGAAGACCTGCCACGGCTTACGAGCGAGCGCGACCAGCAGGTCGAACTCCAGCGGGGTGAGGGCGATCGACTGCCCCTCCCGCTTCACCGAGTGACCGGCCACATCGATGACCAGGTCCCCGATGGCCAGCTGCTCCGGCGCCGGTTCCTCGGACCTGCGCAGACGTGCTCTGATCCGGGCAACCAACTCCTTGGGTTTGAACGGCTTGACGATGTAGTCGTCGGCCCCGGACTCCAGACCCACCACCACGTCAACCGTGTCGCTCTTGGCAGTGAGCATGACGATCGGCACACCCGACTCGGCCCTGATCAGCCTGCAGACCTCGATGCCGTCCCTTCCGGGCAGCATGAGATCCAGCAGGACCAGGTCCGGCTTGGCCTCACGAAATGCGGCAAGTGCCTTGTCGCCGTCCGCTACGAACGACGGCTCGAACCCCTCACCACGCAGCACAATCCCGAGCATCTCGGCCAGTGCGGTGTCGTCGTCGACGACAAGGACGCGTCCCTTCATAATCGACATCATCCCATTAGCTAATCGTTACCTGCGATGATCTGGCACACAGCTCTGCCAGCCCGACCCCCGTGACCGGGGAGATCGCGCCCTCTTCCGTGACGAGCGCCGTGACCAGCTCCGGCGGCGTGACGTCGAACGCGGGGTTGTACGCGGTGGTTCCCGCCGGTGCCACGAGCAGTCCGCCGGAAGCCGCCCCCACCACCCCGACCTGTGGCGATGTGAACTCCGTCACTTCCATGCCCGGCCGCTGCTCAACGACGATCGACGCCCCGTCCACGGTGTCCAGATCCACGGTCGTGGTCGGCGCGACCACGATGAACGGTACGTGGTGGTACTTCGCGAGCACCGCCAGCGGATAGCTCCCCACCTTGTTCGCCACCGACCCGTCGGCGGCGACGCGGTCCGCCCCGATGAGCACGGCATCCACCTCCCCCGCTGCGAACAGCGACCCTGCGGCGTTGTCCGTGAGCAGGCTGTACGGCATTGCGTTGCGCGCCGCCTCGTACGCCGTCAGCCGAGCCCCCTGGAGCAGCGGACGTGTCTCGTCCACCCACAACCGCCGTAGCCGCCCCTCCCGGTGCGCCCCGAGCGCCACCGCGAAGGCAGTGCCCTCACCGCCGGAGACGAGCGCCCCGGTGTTGCAGTGCGTCAGCAGGCGATGCTCACCGCCACCGGGCAGCAGCTCGTCCAACAGGGCAAGGCCGTACCGCGCCATGCGCCCACTGGCCTCGGCGTCCTCCCGGTGCAGCGCCCTGGCCTCCGCCAGGGCCACCGCCGCGGCCCGCTCCGGATCCGCCCCATTCCCGATGGCCTCCGCATACGCCCCGGCGGCCCGCCTCACCCCGTAACCGAGATTCACCGCGGTGGGCCGCGACCGCTCCAGCAGCTCCGCGGCCGCCGCCACGTCGTCCCCCCGCACTGCCGCGAGCGCCACTCCATAGGCACCCGCGATACCCAGCAACGGGGCGCCCCGCACCGCGAGCGTCCGGATCGCCCGCACCAGAGCGGGCACATCGGTGCACACGAACTCGGCCTCCTCCGCCGGCAACCGCGTCTGGTCGAGAAGCACCAGCGCGGGACCTTCCGGAGGCTCGGCCCAGCGAAGTACGGGAAGCGAGGGAGGCTCGATGCCCACCGCCGATTGCGCGTCCTGATCAGCCATCCGCCCAGTCTGCCCGGTGAGCCGCCCACAAATGAAGGCACGAAGGAGATGGAACGCCCAGCCCATAGCGGAGCAACGCGTGGCACGATGGCTGCCAACCTGCCGCGCCGATGAGCGGACAGGACCATGAAGGAGCGAGAATGAATGACACTCCGGGCTGGGCCTCGCCCGGATCTGCCCCCTCCGAGGGGCAGGGCGCCGATGTCCCCCGGCCCTCCGAGCCTGTCGACGGCAGCGGCCCGGCAGGGAACTGGTCCTCCACGCAGCCGCCCGCAGGGCAGTGGTCCCCACCGAGCGCTCCCGGCACAGGTCCTGGCGCACCGCCCCCCACCGCGGGCTGGGGCGGCGGGCCTCACGGATCCGGCTGGGGACAGCCGCCCCTCGCGGCCAAGCCCGGTGTCATCCCGCTCCGGCCTCTCGGCGTCGGCGAGATCCTCGATGGTGCGGTCTCCACAATGCGCGCGCACTGGCGCACGGTCCTCGGCATCACACTCACCGTGTCCGTGATCGCCCAGGTCGCGATCATCCTCGTGGAACGTTTCCTGCTGCCGGAACCTGCGCAGATCGATCCGAACGCCACCGGCCCGGAAGCGCTGCGGCAGGCCGCGGACTCGGCCCAGTCGACCGTGTTCAACAGCGTGCCGTCCATGCTGATCACCATGATCGCCACGCTGATCACGACATCCGTGCTGACCGTGGTGATCAGCCGTTCGGTGCTGGGCCGTCCCGTGACGCTCTCCGACGCCTGGGCCGAGGCTCGGCCCCGGCTTCCTCAGTTGCTGGGGCTGACCCTGCTGCTGGCCCTGATCAGCGCCGCCATCATGGCGGTGGGCCTGCTGCCGGGCATGCTCATCGGCTCCGCCGCGGGTGCCGGACTCGCCCTCGTCGGCTTCATGGCCGCGTTCGTCGTCGTCATCTGGCTGATGGTCCGCTTCTGCCTCGCTCCGCCGGCCCTGATGCTGGAGCGGCAGTCGATCACGACCTCCATGCGCCGCTCCGCGAAGCTCGTCCGGGGCGCCTGGTGGCGGACCTTCGGCGTCCTGGCGCTGACCTGGCTGCTGACGTTCATCGTGGCCTTGATCGTCGCCATCCCGTTCGGTGTCATCGCGGTGGCCGTGGACGGCGAAGGAATCGGCTCCGCCCTCACGAGCGGCTCCGCGGACTTCGGCTGGCCCTTCCTGATCGTCTCCGGCATCGGCGAGGTGATCATCGCGACGATCACGTACCCGCTCTCCGCCGGCGTGATGGCACTGCTCTACATCGACCAGCGCATCCGCCGCGAGGCACTCGACCTCGAACTCGCCCAGGCAGCAGGCCTGCCCGGATACGACACCAGGAGCTGATGCCGTGTCGGGGGCGGGGGGCACCACAGCAGCACGGGCACTGATCCATGCGAGCGGCGACATACCCGTGGACACTCCACGTGTCCCCGCCCGCGAGGCAGCGAAGCACGAACTGTCCGAACCGATGTACCACGAGAACGATCCCAACCTGCTCCAGCAGGGCCTCGACCGGCTCTGGGATTGGATCGGCGGCCTCCTGGACGCGGCCTCCGGCGCCGCGCCGGGTGGGCCGCTCGGCCTGATCGTGCTCGTACTGCTCGTCATTGGTCTGGTCGCCGCACTCTGGTGGCGGCTGGGCACCCCGCGCCGCACCGTGCGCTCCGCGGACGCGCTTTTCGACGACAGCCCCCGCAGCGCGGCCGAGCACCGCAAGGCCGCCGAGGCACACGCCGCCGCCCGATGCTGGAACGAGGCGGTCCAGGAACGGATGCGTGCCATCGTCCGCTCCCTGGAAGAGCGTGCCCTGCTCGACCCCCGCCCGGGGCGCACCGCCGACGAGGCCGCCGCCGAAGCGGGCCGCCCCCTGCCCGCACACGCAACACGGCTCCACGCCGCCGCCAGAGAATTCGACGACGTCACATACGGCGGCCGCACCGCCGGCAAGCAGGCATATCTGGCCGTACGAGCTCTGGACCTCGATCTCGAAGCCGCCAAGCCTCTCCTCACCGCTGCGGCCCAGGGAGCAGCCGAATGACCGAGGTCACCGCCACCCCCACCTCGTCGGCCCTCACCCCTCACCAGATCTGGGTCCGCGTCCGCGGTCTGCTCCTCGCCCTTCTGGTACTCGTCGTCGCCGGAATCGCCCTGGCAACTGTCCGCTCCGGCGACCAGCACGGCCGCCTCGATCCACGCTCCGCCGACCGCTACGGCAGCCGGGCCGTTGCCGAGCTCCTCAAGGAACGCGGCGTCTCCGTCCACGTGGTCACCACGCTCGACAACGCCACGGCCAAGCTCGGTCCCGACACCACGTTGCTCGTCGCCTCCCCCAATCTGCTGGCACCGCGCCAGCAGAGCGAACTCCGTGCCGCGACCGACAACGCGGCCGGTCGCACCGTCCTGCTCGCACCGGGTCCGCCCTCCGTGCGCACGCTGGTGCCAGGTGTCACGGCAGAGTCCGCCGGACCGGTAGCCCCCCGCGCCCCCGAATGCTCCCTGCCCGCCGCCCGTAGCGCCGGCGATGTCGAAACAGGAGGCTTCCGCTACGCCTCCTACGGACCCGACGCCGTCGGCTGCTTCCCGAGCGGTGGCCTGCCTACCGTGCTCCTGGTCGAACAGGGCGCGGGCGACACCGTGCTCCTCGGTTCCCCCGACCTTCTCCACAACGACAGACTCGCCAACCAGGGCAACGCATCCCTGGCCCTGCAACTTCTCGGTTCCCGCCCTCATCTGATCTGGTACCTCCCCTCGCTCGCTGATACATCGGCCGCCGCCGAGGACGGGGGCACCGGTGGTGACGGCACCTCTGACAACCGCAGCTTTGCCGACTTGATCCCCCGGGGCTGGTTGTGGGGCACGCTGCAACTCGCACTGGCCGCCGTCGTCGCCGCCGTCTGGCGCGCTCGCCGTCTCGGCCCCTTGGTGACCGAGCGACTGCCCGTGGCCATCCGCGCCTCTGAATCCACCGAGGGCCGGGCCCGCCTCTACCGCAAGGCAAACGCCCGCGACCGGGCCGCCGACTCACTGCGCTCCGCCACCCGCGTCCGCATCGCCCCGCTCATCGGCGTCTCCCCACGCGACGCCCACGCCCCCTCAACACTCACCCCTGCCGTCTCCACCCGCCTGAACAGCACTGACGACAGCATCCAGACACTGCTCTTCGGACCCGCCCCGTCCAACGATGCCGCTCTCGTTCAACTCGCAGACCAACTCGACACCCTCGAAAGAGAGGTACGCACGTCATGAGCGCCCCGCCCCCAGTGCCCGCCGAGACCACCGAGCCACTCGGTAGCGGCGACACAGCCCGCGCATCCCTGGAAGCGCTGCGCTCAGAGATCGCCAAGGCCGTGGTCGGTCAGGACCCGGCCGTCACCGGACTCGTCGTCGCGCTGCTCTGCCGGGGCCACGTCCTCCTCGAAGGCGTCCCCGGAGTAGCCAAGACCCTCTTGGTCCGAGCACTCGCCGCCTCACTCGAACTCGACACCAAGCGCGTCCAGTTCACCCCCGACCTGATGCCCAGCGACGTCACCGGCTCGCTGGTCTACGACGCCCGCACGGCCGAGTTCTCCTTCCAGCCCGGCCCCGTCTTCACCAATCTGCTTCTCGCCGACGAGATCAACCGCACACCCCCCAAGACTCAGTCCTCCCTCCTGGAGGCCATGGAAGAACGCCAGGTCACCGTCGATGGGATCCCTCGGCAGCTACCCGACCCCTTCCTCGTTGCCGCCACACAGAATCCCGTCGAGTACGAGGGCACCTACCCTCTCCCCGAAGCCCAACTGGACCGGTTTCTCCTCAAACTGACGGTGCCCCTGCCCTCGCGGGAAGAGGAGATCAACGTCCTCACCCGTCATTCCGAGGGCTTCAATCCACGTGACCTCAAGTCAGTCGGCATACGCCCCGTCGCCGGCCCGGCCGATCTGGAGGCCGCCCGCAACGCAGTCGCCCGAATCAAGGTCTCTCCCGAGATCGCCGGCTACGTCGTCGATATCTGCCGTGCCACGCGTGAATCCCCCTCGCTGTCCCTCGGCGTCTCTCCCCGAGGCGCCACCGCCCTGCTGTCGACCGCCCGTGCCTGGGCCTGGCTCACCGGCCGTGACTACGTCATTCCGGATGACGTAAAAGCCCTGGCACTCCCCACGCTTCGTCATCGCATCCAGCTGCGGCCCGAGGCAGAGATGGAGGGTGTCACCCCCGACTCCGTCATCACAGCCGTGCTCGCCCACGTCCCCGTACCCCGATGAGGCGGTGACCGTGGCCCTCACTGGACGTACCGCCTTGCTGGCCGCCCTGGGGTCACTCCCTGTAGGCATCCTGGCTCCCAGCTGGACCGGAATGCTGGCAGTCAATGCACCGCTCTCATTGGCAATTCTGTGTGACTACGCCCTGGCAGCACCAGTGCGAACGCTTCAGTTCACCCGATCTGGTGATACAAGCGTTCGACTCGGCGAAACCGCCGAAGTGCAACTCACCGTAACCAATCCTTCCCGTCGCAAGCTGCGGGCACACCTTCGCGACGCCTGGCCTCCCAGCAGCTGGCCCATCGGCACGGACCAGGCTTCCTCACGACACACACTTTCGGTCCCGGCCGGCGAACGTCGCCGGCTGACCACCTTCCTGAGACCGACACGGCGCGGTGACCGCCGCGCCGAACGCGTCACCGTCCGCTCGTTCGGCCCTCTTGGGCTTGCCGCTCGGCAAGGGAATCACCAGGTCCCGTGGACGGTTCGGGTCCTGCCTCCCTTCACCAGTCGGAAGCATCTGCCGTCCCGCCTCGCCAGACTCCGCGAGCTCGACGGTCGCACCAGTGTCCTCACCCGTGGCGAGGGCACGGAATTCGACAGCCTGCGGGCGTATGTGCCCGGCGACGACACCCGCTCCATCGACTGGCGAGCCACCGCACGTCAGTCCGCCGTCGCAGTACGCACATGGCGTCCCGAACGGGACCGTCACATTCTCGTCGTCCTGGACACCGGCCGTACCTCGGCGGGGCGTGTCGGCGACGTGCCCCGTCTCGATGCCTCTCTGGACGCGGCCCTGCTGCTCACGGCCCTGGCCACTCGTGCCGGCGACCGCGTGGATCTGCTCGCCTACGACCGCCGCGTCCGTGCACAGGTTCAGGGCCGGTCCGCAGGGGAGGTTCTGTCGGTCATGGTGAACGCCCTGGCTCCCATCGAACCGGCACTCGTGGAGACGGATGCCCGAGGTCTCACCGCTGCCGTGCTCGCCGGAGCGCCTCGTCGATCCCTCGTCGTGCTTCTCACTGGCCTGGAGGCAGCCCCTGTCGAAGAAGGTCTACTCCCTGTGCTCCGTCGTCTGACCCAGCGCCATACCGTGCTGGTGGCATCGGTGGCGGATCCACACGTCGAACAGATGGCGAGTAGAAGAGGCACGGTGGACGCGATCTACGAAGCTGCCGCGGGGGCACAGGCGCAAGCAAGGCGACTCCGCACCGCCGAGCAGCTCCAGCGCCACGGCGCGGTAGTTGTCGACGCCGCTCCGGACAACCTCGCTCCTGCCCTCGCCGATGCCTACCTCGCCCTCAAGAGCGCAGGGCGGCTCTGACGCAACCCACCGCCATGAAGTATCAAGCCTTTTTTAAGGAAAGGGGCTTTCCATCTCCCTGTGAACGCAGAAAAGCCCCGTGCCACAAGGGCACGGGGCTCTCCCACAAAAGGAGTTCGGCGGCGTCCTACTCTCCCACAGGGTCCCCCCTGCAGTAC
>NZ_JBSFET010000097.1:0-20227 GCF_053594575.1 Streptomyces sp. NPDC001880 | reverse complement strand
CCATGTGTTTCTGGGGGCTGAGGGGCTTGCGGCGCCGCCCGCTCGAGGTTTGGGTTTATGGAGAATGTGCGGCATCGACGCCGGCCCCGGGGCGTCAGTCCTCGCCCTCCAGGCTGCCCTCCGTCTCCAGGTACGCCTGGCGCAGCGCTTCGAGGACCGCCGGGTCGGGCTCGGCCCACATGCCGCGGGACTCAGCCTCCAGGAGGCGTTCCGCGATGCCGTGCAGCGCCCAGGGGTTGGCCTGCTGGAGGAACGCGCGGTTGGTCGGGTCCAGCACGTACGTCTCGGTGAGCTTGTCGTACATCCAGTCGGCGACCACGCCCGTCGTCGCGTCGTAGCCGAAGAGGTAGTCGACGGTGGCAGCCAGTTCGAAGGCCCCCTTGTAGCCGTGCCGTCGCATGGCCTCGATCCACTTGGGGTTCACCACCCGGGCGCGGAAGACCCGCGAGGTCTCCTCCACCAGGGTGCGGGTGCGGACCGTCTCGGGGCGGGTGGAGTCACCGATGTACGCCTCAGGGGCGGTGCCGCGCAGGGCGCGGACGGTGGCCACCATGCCGCCGTGGTACTGGAAGTAGTCGTCCGAGTCGGCGATGTCGTGTTCGCGGGTGTCGGTGTTCTTGGCCGCGACCGCGATCCGCTGGTACGCCGTCTCCATCTCCTCACGGGCCGGGCGGCCGTCGAGTTCGCGTCCGTAGGCGTAGCCGCCCCACACCGTGTACACCTCGGCGAGGTCCGCGTCGGTGCGCCAGTCGCGGGAGTCGATGAGCTGGAGCAGACCGGCGCCGTACGTACCGGGGCGGGAGCCGAAGATACGGGTGGTGGCGCGGCGTTCGTCGCCATGGGCAGCCAGGTCGGCCTGCGTGTGGGCGCGTACATGGTTCTGCTCGGCGGGCTCGTCCAGAGAGGCGACGAGGCGGACGGCGTCGTCGAGCAGGCCGATGGTGTGCGGGAAGGCGTCGCGGAAGAACCCGCTGATGCGCAGGGTGACGTCGATGCGCGGGCGGCCGAGTTCGGCCGGCGGGATCGCCTCCAGGCCGGTGACGCGGCGCGAGGCGTCGTCCCACACCGGGCGGACGCCGAGCAGGGCGAAGGCTTCGGCGACGTCGTCACCGGCGGTCCGCATCGCGCTGGTGCCCCACAGGGACAGGCCGACCGAGGTGGGCCAGTCGCCGTTGTCGGTGCGGTAGCGCTCCAGGAGCGAGTCGGCCAGGGCCTGGCCGGTCTCCCAGGCCAGGCGTGAGGGTACGGCCTTGGGGTCGACGGAGTAGAAGTTGCGGCCGGTCGGCAGGACGTTGACCAGGCCGCGGAGCGGGGAACCGGAGGGTCCGGCGGGGACGAATCCGCCGTCCAGCGCGTGCAGGGTGTGGTCGAGTTCGCCGGTCGTGGCGGCCAGCCGCGGCACCACCTCGCGGGCCGCGAAGCCGAGGACGTCGGCGACCGCCCGCGGGTGCCCGGCGGCCACCTCGACGACGGCGTCCGGGGACCAGTCCGCGTCCTCCATCGCCTGGACCAGGGCGCGGGCCCGCTCCTCGGCCTCGTCGGCGGTGACGCGGGTCGCGGCGGACTCGTCGAGTCCCAACGCCTCGCGCAGACCCGGCAGGGAGGCCGTACCGCCCCAGATCTGGCGGGCGCGCAGGATCGCGAGGACGAGGTTGACCCGGTCGGCGCCGGCCGGGGCACCGCCCAGGACATGCAGGCCGTCGCGGATCTGGGCGTCCTTGATCTCACAGAGCCAGCCGTCGAGATGCATGATGAACTCGTCGAAGCCCTCGTCCTGCGGGCGCTCTTCGAGTCCCAGGTCGTGGTCGAGCCTGGCGGCCTGGATCAGGGTCCAGATCTGTGCGCGGATCGCCGGGAGCTTCGCCGGGTCCATCGCCGCGATCTGGGCGTGCTCGTCCAGGAGTTGCTCGAGCCGGGCGATGTCCCCGTAGCTGTCGGCGCGCGCCATCGGTGGTACGAGGTGGTCGACGAGGGTGGCGTGCACGCGGCGCTTGGCCTGCGTGCCCTCGCCCGGGTCGTTGACCAGGAACGGGTAGATCAGCGGAAGGTCGCCGAGAGCGGCGTCGGGGCCGCAGGCGGCGGAGAGACCGGCGTTCTTGCCGGGCAGCCACTCCAGGTTGCCGTGCTTGCCGAGGTGGATCACCGCGTCGGCGCCGAAGCCGTTGTCGTCGGCGCGGGCGGCGATCCAGCGGTAGGCGGCCAGGTAGTGGTGCGAGGGCGGCAGATCGGGGTCGTGGTAGATCGCGATCGGGTTCTCGCCGAAGCCGCGCGGCGGCTGGATGAGGATGAGCAGATTGCCGTGGCGCAGGGCGGCGAGCACGATGTCGCCGTCCGGGTTGCCCGACCGGTCCACGAACATCTCGCCCGGGGCGGGGCCCCAGTGCTGCTCGACGGCTTCGCGGAGCTCGGCCGGGAGGGTCGCGTACCAGCGCCGGTAGTCGGCGGCCGGGATGCGGACCGGGTTGCGGGCCAGCTGCTCCTCGGTGAGCCACTCCTGGTCGTGGCCGCCCGCCTCGATCAGCGCGCGGATCAGCTCGTCGCCGTCGCCCGACACGAGGCCGGGGACCTCCTGCGTACCGAAGTCGTATCCCTCGGCGCGCAGTCGGCGCAGCAGGGCGACGGCGCTGGCCGGGGTGTCCAGCCCGACGGCGTTGCCGATCCGGGAGTGCTTGGTCGGGTACGCGGACAGGACGAGCGCGATCCGCTTCTCGGCGGCCGGGATGTGGCGCAGCCGGGCGTGGCGGACGGCGATCCCGGCGACGCGGGCGGCGCGCTCGGTGTCGGCGACGTACGCGGGCAGGCCGTCCTCGTCGATCTCCTTGAACGAGAACGGCACGGTGATCAGGCGGCCGTCGAACTCGGGGACCGCGATCTGGCTGGCAGCGTCGAGCGGGGAGACTCCTTCGTCGTTGCCTTCCCAGTCGGTGCGTGAACCGGTGAGGCAGAGGGCCTGGAGGATGGGTACGTCGAGGCCGCTGAGGACGCCCGCGTCCCAGGACTCGTCGTCGCCGCCGGCCGAGGCCTCGGCGGGCCGGGTGCCGCCCGCGGCGAGGACGGTGGTCACGATCGCGTCGGCGGCGCGCAGCGCTTCGATGAGTTCGGGTTCGGGGGTGCGCAGTGAGGCGACGTACAGCGGCAGCGCGCGGGCTCCCGCGTCCTCGACGGCACGGCAGAGCGCCTCGATGAACGCGGTGTTGCCGCTCATGTGGTGGGCGCGGTAGTAGAGCACGGCGACGACCGGGCCGTCGGTGCGCCGGGGGGTGCGCTCCAGCGGGCCCCAGGAGGGTGCCGGGGCGGGCGGTGCGAAGCCGTGGCCGGTGAGCAGCACGGTGTCGGAGAGGAAGCGGGCGAGCTGGTCCAGGTTGGCGGGCCCGCCGTGGGCCAGATAGGCGTGGGCCTCGGCTGCGATGCCGATGGGCACCGTCGAGGCGGCCATCAGCTGGGCGTCGGGGGCCTGTTCGCCGGTGAGGACGACGACGGGGCGTCCGGTGGCGAGCACTTGGTCGAGTCCGTCCTGCCAGGCGCGCACACCGCCGAGGAGCCGTACGACGACCAGGTCGACGCCGTCGAGGAGTTCGGGCAGGTCCTGGAGCGGGAGGCGGGAGGGGTTGGCGTAGCGGTAGGAGACCGGGCCGTCCGAGGCGCGGGCACTGAGCAGGTCGGTGTCGGACGTCGACAGGAGCAGGATCATGCGGCGTCGGGCCTTCCTCGGGGTGTCCACGCCCCGGGCGGTGTCGGAATGAAGCTCCCCTGCTCGAACGGGTTCGAGCGTTCGGGGAAAGGAGTTCCTGACTTGCCAGGCCGTGGCCGGGCTCACAGTGGCGGGACCGTGCCGGAATCGCACCGGACTTCCTCCCCTGTCGCCGTCTGTGGCGACGACGTGCCGGATGGCTCGTCACTAGGCATAGTAAGGGCCGGTCAACTGGTGGAGGACATACGGATACGGTCGGATGGTCGGTATGCTCGCCGCCATGCCCCGACCTGCCACTTCGCCTTCACCGCCGGGAGACCCGTCTGCCCGGGACCGCGGTGACGCCTGCCCCGGCACGCTGCGGCTGCACCGGGCGGACGACGGAGCGCTGGCCCGTGTCCGGGTTCCCGGTGGTCTGCTGACGGCGGTACAGGCGGACGCCCTGGGGGCGCTGGCGGAGAGTCTGGGCGATGGTGAATTGCATCTCACTTCGCGCGGCAACGTCCAGTTGCGCGGGCTGGGCCCGGACTGCGGAGCCGAACTGGCCGACCGGCTGGGCGAGACGGGGCTGTTGCCCTCCGCACGCCACGAGCGGATACGCAACATCGTGGCATCGCCGCTCTCGGGGCTCGACGGCCTGGGCGCACGGGACGTCGGCCCCTGGCTGTCCGAGCTGGACACGCTGCTGTGCGCGGGCGACGGGACGGCGGGTCTGTCGGGCAGGTTCTTGTTCGTGCTCGACGACGGCCGTGGCGATGTGGACGCGCTGGGCGGCGATGTGACGCTGCTGGCGCAGGGCGACGGAACGGCGTTGCTGCGGATCGGCACGGCCCGGACCACCGTACGGATACCGGGCGCACGGGGGCCGCGGGCCGCCCTCCTGGCGGCCGAGACCTTCCTGGAGCAGGCATCGGGCACTGGTGCCTGGCGTGTGCCGGATCTGCCCGGCGGCGCCGGATCCCTCTTCGACGAGGTCGTACGAAGGTTGCGGGAAGCGGGGCCCTGCACCGTGTCCACCGAGGACCGTGCCTGTCCGCGGAGCTCGGACGGCCCCGCGCCCGGCGTCGTGACCGGCCCGCAGGACGGGGCCGCGCTGTCGGTCGGCATCCCCCTGGGACGTATCGCCCCGGCACAGTGGCGGTCGCTGACGGAGACGGCCCGGCACCGCGGCAGCGGTGAGTTGCGGCTGACACCGTGGCGCGGGGTCGTCGTACCGGGGGTGGAGCGGCGGCAGGCCGCTCGGTTGCTGGACGGACTGGGGGCCACCGGTCTCGTCGTCGGCCCCGACTCCCCCTGGACCGGGGTCGGTGCCTGTATCGGCCGGCCCGGCTGTGCGAAGTCGCTGGCCGATGTGCGGGCCCAGGCGGCGGCCGCGGCGGGGGGCGCGGGGCTGCTGCCGGTGTACTGGTCCGGGTGCGAACGCCGCTGCGGACACCCCCGCGGCGAGTGGGTCGATGTCGTCGCCACCCCGGACGGGCACCGGATCTCCCTCGTGCTGGGCGAGGAGCGGGGCGCCCCCGTGAACGTCCCCGGCAGTCCCGACGGGCTCGCCGCCGCGGTGGCCGCGGCCCGCCGCACGCGCGGCTGACACCCCGTACTCCCACTCCCTGTACCCGACGTTGCACGCCCGAGGAAGAGAGCGCACTGTGCACCAGTACGAGAAGGACGGACCGGCGATCTATCGCCAGTCCTTCGCCACGATCCGCGCAGAGGCGGATCTCGCAGGCCTGCCCGCCGATGTGAGCCGGGTCGCGGTCCGCATGATCCACGCCTGCGGGATGGTCGACCTCGTCCGTGATCTCTCTTTCACCCCGGACGCCGTCGCCCGCGCCCGCGCCGCTCTGCGGGCCGGCGCGCCCATCCTGTGCGATGTGGCCATGGTCGCCAGCGGTGTCACCCGCAAGCGACTGCCCGCGGACAACGAGGTGGTGTGCACCTTGTCCGACCCGGCGGTGCCCGGGCTCGCGAAGGAGTTGGGCACCACTCGCAGCGCGGCCGCCCTGGAGCTGTGGCGCGACCGGCTGGAAGGCGCGGTCGTCGCCGTCGGGAACGCACCGACCGCACTGTTCCGGCTGCTGGAGATGATCGAGGAGGGCGCGCCGCGCCCCGCCGCGGTCATCGGCGTGCCGGTCGGCTTCATCGGTGCCGCCGAGTCCAAGGAAGCTCTGGCCGCGCACCCCTCCGGGCTGGAGCATCTGATCGTCCGGGGCCGTCGCGGCGGCAGCGCCATAGCGGCCGCCGCCCTCAACGCGATCGCCAGCGAGGAGGAGTAGACGTGAGCGAGCAGCAGAGGGGCCGGCTGTACGGGGTCGGGCTCGGACCCGGCGATCCGGCTCTGATGACCGTACGCGCGGTGGAGATCATCGCCGAGGCCGATGTCGTCGCGTACCACAGCGCCCGGCACGGACGGTCCATCGCCCGGTCCATCGCGGCGAAGCACATCCGTGCCGACCATGTCGAGGAGCAGCTGGTCTACCCCGTCACGACGGAGACCACGGACCACCCGGGCGGCTACCGGGGGGCGATGGAGGAGTTCTACGCCGAGGCAGCGGCCCGTCTGGCGGCGCATCTGGACGCCGGTCGCACGGTCGCGGTGCTGGCCGAGGGCGACCCGCTCTTCTACGGCTCGTACATGCACATGCACAAACGGCTCGCCGACCGCTACCCGACCGAAGTGATCCCGGGAGTCACCTCGGTCAGCGCGGCCGCCGCGCGGCTCGGGACCCCGCTCGTCGAGGGCGAGGAGGTGCTGACCATCCTGCCCGGCACCCTGCCTCAGGAGGAGCTGACCGCCCGTCTCGCCGCCACCGACGCCGCCGTGGTCATGAAGCTGGGACGTACCTTCCCCGCCGTGCGCCGCGCCTTCGAGACGTCCGGGCGGCTGTCCGAGGCGCGTTACGTGGAGCGCGCCACGATGGCCGGGGAGCGCGTGGGCGAGCTGGCCGAGGTCGACGCCGATTCGGTGCCGTACTTCGCGGTCGCGGTCCTGCCCAGCAGGGTCGGAGCGCCGCGTCCCGAACGCGCCCCGGAGGGCGGTGAGGTGACCGTGGTCGGCACCGGACCGGCCGGGCCGCTCTGGCTGACCCCCGAGACCCGCGGGGCGCTGGCCGCCGCCGACGACCTGGTCGGCTACACCACGTATCTGGACCGGGTTCCGGTCCGGCCGGGGCAGGTGCGCCACGGCTCGGACAACAAGGTCGAGTCGGAGCGTGCCGAGTTCGCCCTCGACCTGGCCCGGCGCGGACGGCGGGTGGCCGTGGTGTCCGGGGGCGACCCCGGGGTCTTCGCCATGGCGACGGCCGTCCTGGAGATGGCCTCGCAGGAGGAGTACGCGCAGGTGCCGGTGCGGGTGCTGCCGGGGGTGACGGCCGCCAACGCCGCCGCCGCCCGCGCGGGTGCGCCGCTGGGCCACGACTACGCGACGATTTCGCTCTCCGACCGGCTCAAGCCGTGGGAGGTGATCGCGGAGCGGCTGCGCGCGGCGGCGACGGCGGATCTGGTGCTCGCGCTGTACAACCCCGGTTCGCGCAGCCGCACCTGGCAGGTCGGCAAGGCCCGCGACCTGCTGCTCGAACACCGCTCGCCGGACACCCCCGTGGTGCTCGGCCGCGATGTGGGCGGGCCCGCCGAGAACGTGCGGACCGTACGGCTGGGCGATCTCGACCCCGCCGAGGTCGACATGCGCACGATCCTGCTCGTCGGGTCCTCGCAGACCCGCTGGGTGCGGCGCGGTGACGGGCAGCAGATCGTCTGGACGCCCCGCCGCTATCCGGAGGACTGAGCCGGGCCGGCCGTCGGCCGCATGCGGTGGAGGATGTGTTCGCGGAGCCAGTCCACGGCAGGTTCCGGGCCTTCGACGACCGGGATGCCCTCGGGCACGGGCGGCCGCCCCACCACCACCACCGGGATCCGCGCCTCGCGTGCCGCGGTGAGTTTGGGGGCTGTGGCGGCACCTCCGCTGTCCTTGGTGACGACGACGTCGATGCGATGACGGCGGATCAGCTCGCGCTCTCCGTCCAGGGTGAACGGGCCCCGGTCGAGCAGGGTCTCCATCCTGGCGGGGTACGGCGGTTCGGGGGCGTCCACCGAACGCATCAGGAACCACAGCTCGTCCAGGCCGGCGAAGGCGGCCAGCCCCATCCGGCCCGTCGTGAGGAACACACGCCGGCCCAGCGCGGGCAGGGCCGCCGCCGCCTCGGCGAGGGACCCGGCCGCATGCCAGTCGTCGCCCTCGCCGGGCACCCACCCGGGCCGGCGCACGGCGAGCAGGGGAACATGGGCGGCAGCGGCTGCGGCGGCCGCATTGAAACTGATCGTCCCTGCGAAAGGATGGGTGGCGTCGATGAGCGCGTCCACCTGGTGCGTGCGCAGCCATGCGGCGAGCCCGTCGGCTCCCCCGAAGCCACCGATGCGGACCTCGCCCGGCGGAAGCCTCGGGCCGACGACACGTCCGGCGAGCGAACTCGTCAGCCCGGCACCGGCCGGGAGCACTTCCACCAGCAACTCGGCGAGGCGACGGGCCTCCGTCGTGCCGCCGAGTACGAGTACATGCATCGGATCCATCCATGGGTGAGACCGAGGGCGGGCGCAGCGCCCAGTTGAAGCACACCGGTCTGCGGCCCGGCTGGACCACCGGGGCCTGTGCGACCGCGGCGGCGACCGCCGCGTACACGGCCCTGCTGACGGGTGACTTCCCCGACCCGGTGACGATCACCCTACCCAAGGGACAGACGCCCGCTTTCGCGCTGGCGGTGGAGGAGCTGGCCCAGGGACGGGCGACGGCCGGGGTCGTCAAGGACGCGGGCGACGACCCCGATGTGACGCACGGCGCTCTGGTCCGGGTGACCGTACGACGGCTGCCGCCGGGCTCGGGTGTGGTGTTCCGGGCCGGTCCCGGAGTGGGCACGGTCACTCTTCCCGGGCTGCCGCTCGACGTCGGGGAACCGGCGATCAATCCCGTGCCGCGCCAGATGCTCCGCGACCACATCGCGCGGGTCGCCGCGGATCACCGGGGCTCGGGGGACGTCGAGGTGACCGTGTCGGTGGACGACGGCGAGGAGATCGCCCGCTCCACCTGGAACCCGCGCCTCGGCATCCTGGGCGGCCTGTCGATCCTCGGCACGACCGGTGTCGTGGTGCCGTACTCCTGCTCGGCGTGGATCGACTCGATCCGCCGCGGTGTGGACGTGGCCCGTGCGGCCGGACACACCCATGTGGCGGGGTGCACGGGTTCCACGTCGGAGAGGACCGTGGTGGCCGAGTACGGGCTGCCGGAGCTCGCGCTGCTCGACATGGGGGACTTCGCGGGGGCGGTGCTGAAGTACGTACGCCGTCACCCGGTGGACCGGCTGACGGTCTGCGGCGGTTTCGCGAAGCTGTCGAAGCTGGCCGCCGGGCACCTCGATCTGCACTCCGCGCGGTCCCAGGTCGACAAGCCCTTCCTGGCCGGGCTGGCCCGGCGGGGCGGTGCGGACGAGGCCCTGGCGGGCGAGGTGGCGGTCGCGAACACGGGTCTCGCGGCTCTCCGGTCGTGTCTCGCGCGGGATGTGCCGCTCGGGGACCTGGTGGCCGTGGCGGCGCGGGACCAGGCGCTGTCGGTGCTGCGGGGTGCGCCGGTCGCCGTCGACGTCATCTGCATCGACCGGGCGGGGGTCGTCGTCGGGCGCAGCAGCGTGCGCTGACCGGCCGCCCGGTCGGTGCGGTGGCGCCGTCAGCAGACGTGGCGTTCGCGTCCGGGCGAGTAGAGGTGGCTGTCGTGGAACTGCTCGGCACCCAGGGTGCGGCCGACCATGATGACGGCGGTACGGATCACGCCCGCCTCCTTCACCTGCTCGGCGATGGTGCCGAGGGTTCCGCGCAGGACGATCTCGTCCGGGCGTGAGGCCAGCGCCACGACGGCGGCCGGGCAGTCTGCCCCGTAGTGCGGCACCAGTTCCCCGACGACGCGGTCCGCGTACCGGGCGGCGAGGTGCAGCACGATCAGGGCGCCGCTGCGGCCCAGCGTGGCCAGGTCCTCGCCCTCCGGCATCGCGGTCGCCCGGTGGGCGATCCGGGTGAGGATGACGGTCTGGCCGACGGTCGGCACGGTCAATTCCCGCTTGAGCGCCGCCGCGGCGGCCGCGAACGCGGGTACGCCGGGCACCACTTCGTAGGGCACCCCGGCCTCGTCGAGCCGGCGCATCTGCTCGTTGACCGCGCTGAACACCGAGGGGTCTCCCGAGTGCAGCCGGGCCACGTCGTGGCCGGCCCGGTGCGCGGCCGTCAGCTCGGCGGTGATCCGGTCGATGTCGAGCTGTGCGGTGTCCACCAGGCGGGCGTCCGGGGGGCATTCGGCGAGCAGTTCCCGGGGCACCAGGCTGCCCGCGTACAGGCACACCTGGCAGGAGGCGAGTGTGCGGGCGCCGCGCACGGTGATCAGGTCGGCGGCCCCGGGGCCCGCGCCGATGAAGTACACGGTCATCTGTTGTCTCCTGGGTCTTGCGCGGGCTCTGTCGAGCGTTCCGCATCGGTACTGGCTGAGGGTTTGCGTACGGACCACTGGGTGACGGGCATGGCCTGCCGCCAGCCGGTGAAGCCGCCGACCGGTACGGCGTGCGCGACCGCGAGCCGGACCAGTTCGCCGCCGTACCTGCGGTGTGCCCCGGCGAGCAGTGCCTCGGACTCCAGCGTGACCGTGTTGGCGACCAGGCGTCCGCCGGGCGGCAGAGCATTCCAGCAGGTGTCGAGGAGGCCGGGCGCGGTCAGTCCGCCGCCGATGAACACGGCGTCGGGCGTGGGAAGTTCGGCCAGGCTTCCGGGGGCCCGGCCGGTGACCACGCGCAGCGCCGGGACACCGAGACGGCCGGCGTTGCGCTCGATGCGTCCGGCCCGTGCCGGGTCGCGTTCCACGGTGATCGCGCGGCAGGACGGGTGGCTGCGCATCCACTCGATCGCGATGGATCCCGAGCCTCCGCCGATGTCCCACAGGAGTTCGCCGGGTGCGGGGGCGAGCACCCCGAGGGTCGCGGCCCGGATGTGCCGCTTGGTGAGCTGCCCGTCGTGTTCGTACGCCTCGTCGGGGAGACCGGGGACGGCGCCGAGGCGCAGTGTTCCGGGGGTGCGGCGGCAGTCGATCGCGATGACGTTCAGCGGGTCGCCCGGTGGGTGCGGCCAGTGGTCCGCGGTGCCCTCCACGCATGCCTCGTCCGCTCCGCCGAGCTGTTCGAGCACGCGCAGCCGGCTCGGGCCGAATCCCTGTTCGCTCAGCAGTCCGGCCACCGCGGCCGGGGTGTCGGCGTCGGCGCTGAGGACCAGTACCCGTCGGCCGTCGTGCAGCGCGGCGGCCAGCCGGGCGGCGGGGCGGCCGACCAGGGTGACGACCTCGGTGTCCTCCAGTGGCCAGCCGATCCGGGCACAGGCGTAGGAGACGGACGACGGGTGGGGCAGGATCCTCGGTACACCGGCGCCGAGCACTTCGGTCAGGGCTCGGCCGATGCCGTAGAACATCGGGTCGCCGCTGGCGAGTACGGCGATCCTGCTCCCGGCGTGTGCGGCGAGCAGGCCGGGGACGGCGGGCCGCAACGGCGAGGGCCACGGCACCCGTTGTCCCCGGCAGGGCGGTGGGAGCAGGGCAAGTTGCCGCGCACCGCCGATGAGGACCTGTGCTTCGACGAGCTCCGTGCGCGCCGCGCCGGTCAGCCCCGCCCATCCGTCGGCGCCGATTCCCACGACGGTCACCGCAGGTGGGACGGGTTGTTCGGGTGGAGCGAGAGTCACGGCCGGTACCTCGGTGTTCAGGGGATGACGCAGCCGAACTCTACTGTCCGGCCCTGATCGGGCATGGGCCAGGTGGCCACTCCTGCACCCTTATTGCACACATTCGCAATTGGTCACGAGGTGCTTGAAGGGCCGGCGGATCAGCTCCGGTTCTTGCGTCGCGCTGCTGCCGCGTTGCGACCTGTCACCAGGTGTTCGCCGGCCAGCTTTTCGACCCGCGCGACATCACGCTCCGCGATCGCCTTGTACAGGCCCTCGTGCTCCCGCGCGACGCTCGTCAGGTCGTCGTGCTGCCCCAGCAGCCAGCGCATCCTGCTGCGGAGGGCGGCCTGGAGCTCGTTCAGGAGTTCGTTGTCGGCCAGCGCGGTGACCGTCTCGTGGAAGTCGGCGGCGGCCCGGTGGGCCCGTACCGCATCGCCCTTCTCCGCCGCTCTCAGCTCGGCGTCGAGATCCGCGCGGAGCTTCTCCAGTCCCACGCGGGTGCGCCGTTGGGCGGCGAGCCGGAAGGTCAGTGTCTCCAGGGCCGCCCGGACCTCGGCGAGGTCCTCGATGTCCGCCGGTGTGAACTCCCGCACGACGGCCCAGGTCCGCGGCCTCGGCGTGACCAGCCCCTCGGTGACCAGCGCCTTCAGAGCCTCCCGGACGGGCAGCCTGCTCACACCGAGCTCCGCGGCGAGCTCGCGCTCGACGAGTTTGCTGCCCGGCTCACGCACGCCGTCGATGATTTCGTCACGCAACTGGCGCGTGACCCGCTCCGACTCGGGCTCGAAGTCCCCAGACCCTGTCATGTCCTCAATTCTCTCATCACCTGACGTCCGTATCCGGTATGCCGCCGACGGCACGGGTTCTCAGGCCGGCGCATAGCCGCGCGCACGGACCAGGTCGTGGGCGAGCCGGGAGAAGGCGCACGGCGGCGCTCTCGTAGGCGCTCTCCCGACGCAGCAGGCTTGCGACACGGGCGGGCAGCGGTGGGCCGAGAGGGAATGGGCGCGAGACGGACGTGGTCGTCCACGATCGCGTCGAGCACGGTGGCCGGCAGGCCGGTGCGTCGGACGACTTCCGTGAGCGCCTGGACCGTGGATGCATATTCTGCAGGGCGCCGCACTGTGGGTGGCGATCCAGGGTACGTTCGTCGCGAGCTTCTGCAACCGCCCGATCGCTACGCCGACTTCGCGGCCTCGCCCCCGAAGCGGCCTTCACCAGGGCGTGTTTCGAAAGTAGCGTCGTCCCGCGGTCCGGCCGGTGGGCGGGCCCGGCCCGGTCAGGCCGTGGCCGGCGGCGCCGCTCGGGTGAGGTGTCGCCACAGGAAGGTGTGCACCAGGGCCTTGTTGTGGGCGGACTCTTCGTTGTTGCCGGCGCCCGCGTGTCCGCCGCCGGTGTTCTCGTGGAACAGGACCGGGTGACCGAGCTCGCGCAGCCGTGCGGCAGCCTTGCGGGCGTGGCCGGGGTGGACGCGGTCGTCACGGGTGGAGGTCGTCAGCAGAACGGGCGGGTAGTCCCGGTCCGCGGTGAGCCGGTGGTACGGGGAGAGTTCACGGAGGTGGGGGCGATCGGCCTCGGTTTCCGGGTTGCCGAATTCGGCGGTCCAGGACGCGCCCGCGAGGAGCTGGTGGAAGCGGAGCATGTCCAGCAGCGGCACCTGTACGACGATCGCGCCGAACAGGTGCGGGTAGCGGGTGAGCATCGCGCCCATGAGCAGCCCGCCGTTGCTTGCTCCCGTGGCGCCCAGCATGGCCGGGGTGGTGATGCCGCGCGTAACGAGGTCGGTGGCGACGGCCGCGAAGTCCTCGTAGGCCCGCGGCCGGTCCGCGCCCAGCGCGGCCTGGTGCCAGTCCGGTCCGTACTCGCCGCCGCCCCGGATGTTCGCGACCACGTATGTGCCGCCGCGCTCCAGCCATGCCCGCCCCGTCACCGCGTCGTAGGAGGGGGTGAGAGAGACCTCGAAGCCGCCGTAGCCGTGGAGCAGGACGGGGCCGGGGCCGTCGGGGGATCCAGCGGGGCCGATCACGAAGTACGGCACTCGCGTGCCGTCCGGGGAGGTCGCGAAGAACTGCTCGACCGCCAGGCCGTCCGTCGGGAAGCGGGCCGGAGTCTGCTTGAGGATCTCCGAGTCGGCGCCGATCCGCCCGTGGTGGAGGGTGGGCGGCTGCAAGAACC
This sequence comes from Streptomyces sp. NPDC001880, assembly GCF_053594575.1. Lineage (NCBI taxonomy): Bacteria > Bacillati > Actinomycetota > Actinomycetes > Kitasatosporales > Streptomycetaceae > Streptomyces > Streptomyces sp. NPDC001880. The sequence goes on along the minus strand of NZ_JBSFET010000097.1, from coordinate 6,624 downwards.
CCGACACGTCCAGGAAGTACTCGTCGGAGACGTCCGGGTCCGTGTCGACGACCGTGACCGCGGACAGCGCCGGGACGTCCGCGAGCGGACTGCGTGCCCACCCGCCTCCGGGACCGGGGGTAAGGACCTCGATGCGGGTGCTGACGTCTCGCATCGTCTCCAGGATCAGATGGTGGCGGGTCCAGGAGTGCCTGGACAGAGCCGTTCGCTCGTCCGGGGTGAACAGCACCTCCACGGTGCGGTCGCCCGCCAGGAAGGCATCGAAGTCGAACGCCAGCAGGGAGCCCGCGGGCTGTCCGAGCCAGTCGGACTTCGGATTGACGATCAGGTGCCGTCGATGGGCGTAGGCATCGGCGTCGTCGGGGACGTCGATCCTGACGAGCCCGGCGTCCGGGGTCAGCAGGAACATCTCGCTGCGGAAGAAGTCCAGCCACCGGGCGACGAAGTCCCGCTCGAATCCGGGTGTGGTGTCGTGCCGGCTCCAGGCCGCCACGTCCCCCGTCCCGGCCTCGAAGACCAGGGTGGCCTCTTCCAGCGGCGTGCCGCGTCGCCACTTGCGGATCGTACGCGGATAGCCGGCGTCGGTCAGTGAGCCCGGCCCGAAGTCCGTGCCGATGAAGACGGTGTCGGCGTCGGACCACTCGATCTGTGTCTTCGCCTCCCCCACCTGGAATCCGCCTTCGACGAAGGCCCGGGTGGCGAGGTGGTACTCGCGGACCACAACGGCGTCACCGCCGTCGCGGGACAGACACACCAGCGCCCGCTCGTGGTCCGGGCGGCGCAGACGCGCGCCCGCCCACATCCACTTCTCGCTCTCCGCCGCGGCGAGCGCGTCGATGTCGAGAAGGACCTCCCACTCGGGGGCGTCCTTGCGGTACTGCTCCGGCGTCGTACGCCGCCACACCCCGCGTACGTGCTCGGCGTCCTTCCAGAAGTTGTAGAGGAACGCTCCGTGCCGGACGGCGTAGGGGATGCGGTCCGAGGCGTCCAGCACCTCCCGCAGCCGCTCCTTCAGAGGGGCGAACCCGGCGTCGGCGGCCAGTGCCGCCTCCGTCTCGGCGTTCCGCTCGGCCACCCATTCGAGCGCGGCCTCGCCCTCTACGTCTTCCAGCCACAGATACGGATCTTCATCAATCACAGACCGAATTGTGCAGGCATGCGGCGCGTGCCGGAACCACATCCCCTCGTGCCGCGCCCGGCACGAGGGCTCACAGCCAGCCGCGGCGGGCCGCGATCACCCCGGCCTGAAAGCGGTTGGCGGCGCCGAGGAGCTCGTGCAGGCGGCTGATGCGGCGCCGCATGGTGCGGACGGACCAGCCGAGCTGGCGGGCTATCGCCTCGTCCTTGAGGCCGCTGACCAGGAGGGTGAGTACGAGGCGGTCCTCCTCGCCGAGGGGGTCCTCGGCGGGGGCATCGAGGGGCAGGGCCTGCTTCCAGCACAGCTCCCAGTAGTCGGTGAGGGCATCGAGCAGGGTGGACGGCCGGATCACCGCGGCGCGGACGTCGTCGAGGTCGAGGGAGAGCGGCATCAGGGCCAGCCTGCGGTCGGCGATGGCGAGTTTGATGCCGAGTCCGGGCAGCACGCGGGCCTGTTCGCCGTGCCGGACCAGTTCACGGATGTCGCCGATGACACCCGGCCACTCCAGGGCCTCGGGGGCGTAGACCGCCCGGTACCGTACGCCGCGGCCGAGCGCCGTCGCCTCCACCGGGTTGGAGGTGGTCAGGGCGTACGGCGGCCGGTCCAGGGTCATCACGTCCTCGTGGGCCTCCTGCTGGAGACGGACGAACCAGCGGCCGAGCGCCTCTCTGCCGGTGGTGATCTCCACCTCGTCCTCGTCGGTCGCACCGGTGCGCGCGGCGGCGAACAGCCGGGACAGCTCGCCGGCCGCCGAACGCACCCGCTCCAGCTCGTTGCTCCTGGCCCGCACCAGGGCCTCGACGGCGGCCCCCGGCTCGATCGCGGCGTACCGGCGGCGGGTGCCGGCGAGCCGCCCCACCAGCCCGTGGTCGCGGAGCCGGTCCAGCGCACGGGCGATCCGATCGGCCGAAGCGCCGAGATCCGCGGTGAGTTCGGCGGGCGCCGCCGTACGCCGGGTCAGGACGGCGCGGTAGACGCTCTCGTCGAACGGGTCGATGCCTGCCGCCGCGAGTGCCGGTGTTTCGGGAGTCATGGACGGATGGTGGCCCACTTGTGCCAGCGGCAGCAATGGGCCTCGAAGATCCATTGTGCGTCAAGTGCCCTCACCACTAGGACTTTTACGCATGGCAATGAAGTCACAAAGACCGCGTCATGCCGCTCTCGCCGCCGTCGTGCTCGCCGGCACGCTGGCGGCGACACCGGCTGCCGCCGACGCGTCCACCCACGACCCGTCGCAACGAGTGCTCGTCGAACTGTCCCGCAACCCCGCGGTCACCGCCGCGCCCGGCGGCTCACTGCTGTCCGCCGGGGCCGCCCGCGACGTCGGTGCCGCCCGCCGGGCGATCGACGCGCGGCAGGAGACCTTCCTCGGCTCGGTGAGACGCGCCGGGCTCCACCCCTCGGCGACCCGCCGACTGGGCCTGCTCGTCGATGCCGTGGCGATGACGGTGCCCGCGTCCGAGGTGGGGCGGCTGTCCGCGCTGCCGGGCGTCACCGCCGTCCGCCCCGACACCCGGGTGCTGACGAAGACGGACGCGAGCGTGCCGCTGATCGGCGCACCCGATGTATGGCAGCGCAAGGACCCCGCCGGGGGCCGCGTCAACGGCAGCGGGACCACCGTCGCGATCCTGGACAGCGGGGTGGACTACACCCACCCCGACCTGGGTGGCGGACTCGGCAAGGGCCACAAGGTCGTCGGCGGGCACGACTTCGTCAACGGCGACGAGGACCCGATGGACGACAACGGCCACGGGACCCACGTCGCCGGCATCGTCGCGGGCAAGGCCGCCGAAAAGGGCGGCGTCACGGGTGTGGCGCCCGGCGCGAATCTGCTGGCGTACAAGGTGATGGACGCCGACGGATCCGGCTACACCTCGGACATCATCGCCGGACTGGAGGCGGCCTCCGACCCGGCCAACCCGCACCGCGCCGATGTCATCAACATGAGCCTCGGCGGCCCCGGTGACGGAACCGATCCGCTGGGCCGGGCCGCGACGGCGGCCGTACGAGCCGGTGTCGTCGTGGTGGCGGCGGCCGGAAACGACGGGCCGGGAGCAGGTACGGTCAGCAGCCCCGGTACGGCCGACGGTGTGCTCTCGGTCGGCGCCTCGACGAGCAATCTGCGGCTGCCCAGCGCCTATCTGGCGGGCCGGAAACCCGAGTTGATCCAGAGCTACCGCGGCATCCTGTCCGCGAACCCGCCGAAGGCCCCGGTCACGGCGTCGCTCGTCGATGTCGGCGAGGGCACTCCCGAGGACTGGAAGCGGGTCGGCGACGTACGCGGAAAGATCGTGCGGGCGCAGATGCTCGTCGCCTCCAGCGCCCAGTACTTGACGGCGAGCGCCGTGGAGTGGGCGCGGGAGGCGGAGAAGCGCGGAGCGATCGCCGTGCTGGCGGGGCTGCCCTCCAACGACGGCCCGGTCCTCGCCGCCGGTGCGCCGGACGGGATCCGGCCGCCGGAGGTGAACCCCGAGCCGGGAGTGACCGAAGTGCCGTCGTCGCCCGCGCGGATCGACGCCTCCGGCGACTCGCTGCGCATGGACCGCCTGGTGGTCATGGGCATCGACTCGACCCAGTACCAGGAGCTGAGCAGCCGGCTCGCCGCGGGGAAGGTCTCGGTGACACTGCGGGGCACCGACACCACCGACAAGATCGCCTCCTTCTCCTCGCGCGGCCCCACGCAGGGCTTCCGTCTGAAGCCCGATCTGGTCGCCCCGGGCGTGGAGATCCGCTCCACCATGTCCACGTCCCTTTACGGGCCGGGCCAGTACCGCATGTCGGGTACGTCGATGGCGGCCCCGCACGTCGCCGGTGCCGCGGCCCTGCTGCGCCAGTTGCACCCCGGCCGGACGCCCGCCGAGATCAAGGCGGAGCTGATCGGCACCGCGAAGCCGCTGAGCGGCACCGGGCCCACCACGGGAGGCGCGGGCCGGCTCGATGTGGCGGCGGCCGCCTCGGCCGCGGTCAGCGCCTCACCGGCCTCGGTGTCGTTCGGCCTCGCCGACCTGTCCCGGCGTCAGGTGGGCGGCACCGCGAAGGTGACGCTGCACAACCCCGGCGAACGGCCGGTCACCGCCTCGCTGCGGACCGACGGTCCGGCGAAGGTCTGGCCGAGGCGGGTCACCGTTCCGGCCGGGAGGGCCACGACCGTCACGGTCTCGCTGCGCGTCGCCCGGCCCGCCGCCGACACCGACATCGGCGGCCGTCTCACGGCGACCCCCGACCGGGGACCGGCGATCAGGGTGCCCTATCTGCTCGCCGTCCGGCAGCTGGCAGTCCAGGCCGCACCCGACCCGAGCGACGGTCACTCGACCGTGCACGTCGCCCCGCCGTCCCGGCTGGCCGCACCGCCGGTCGTCACCGTCACCCCGCCGCGCGGCAGGCCCGTCGGGCTCACCGCCACCCTCGACCCCGCCACCGGCTACTACCGGGCCCAGGTGACCGGCAGCGTGGCCGGTGCCTACCGGGTCTCGGTACGCGGCACCGCCTCCACCGGGCAACTGCTCACCGGCACCAGTGCATTCGAGGTCACCCCGGTCGACAGCCGCGGGGACCGCTGGGAGCCGGTCGGCCCCAACAGCGAGGCCGGTTCCGTCGCCCTCTCGTCGAGCCGGCCGAAGCAGGCCGTCCTCACCCAGTACCAGAAGGCGGCTCCCTGGCTGACCACCGACAACGGCGCCTCCTGGCGCCAGTTGGGCCGGCTGCCCGTCGCGGACGGCACGGGTCCGCTCGTGGTGGACGCGCAGAACCCCGACCGTTGGTGGTACGCCGTGAACAGCGTCCACGACGGCAGCCGCCGGGGTGCCGTCCTGCGCACCGACGACAACGGGCGTACCTGGCGCACGCTCGATGTCCCGGACACCCGCATCGCGGCGCTCGCCGCCGACGAGCAGACCCGCACCCTGGTCGCGGTCACCTCGGACGCGCTGCTGGTCAGCACGGACGCGGGCGACGACTGGACGACGTATCCGACCGGTGTCACGGGCACCGTCACCGCCGCCGCGGTCACCGGTGACACCCTCTACCTGACGACGTACCACGGTGTGTGGGCCCGATCCGGCATCGGCTCGGGCAACCCCGGCGAGGCGCGTCTGCTCTTCGAGCCGTCCGAGGGAACGGTCAGCGCACCGGCCGCCAACTCCTCGGTCGTGGCGGTGTACGTCGCGGGCCGGGGAGTCGTCGGCTCCCATGACGGCGGGAAGACCTGGGCCACGCTGCTGCCCATGGCGGAGGGCGGCCTGCGCCCGACCTTCTCGGGCGACGACCTGTACCTCATCACACTGTCCGGCAGCGGCCGGCTCAGCCGCGACCACGGGCGGACCTGGACCACGGTCGCCGGGCCGTCGCGGGCGGCGGTCCCGGTGGACTACGACCGCTGGGCCGACGGCTCCGTGACCGTCGCCGGCGAGCAGGACGGTCTCTACCGGGGTGCCGCGGACGGTACCGGGTACCGGCGGATCGGCGTCCAGGGACTGACCGTCAACGATCTCGCGGTCAGTGACGGCCGGCTGCTCGCCGCCACCGAAAGCGGGGTCCACCGCACCGCTCTTCCCGTCGCGGGCCCGGAATGGGGCCGGTCGGGCGGCGAGGGCATGCGGGGCGTCGGCGTCCCGCAACTCGCCGTGTCGGCCAAGGATCCGAAGGTGGTCTGGAAGGTACGGCGCACCGCGTACGGCGCGTTCACCGTCGAGCGCAGCGACGATGGCGGCAACAGCTGGGAGAAGAGGGGCAGTTCGGCGGAGGTGCCGACGGCGCTGCTGGTCCACCCCGCCGACCCGGACCGGGTGTTGGTCGGCTTCCGGAGCCTTCTCGGCGAGGGGCTGTTCGCCACCGGTGACGGCGGCGCGACCTGGAAGAACCTCTACCACGACCGCGCCTTCAACACCGTCGTGGGCGACCCAGCCGATCCGCGGCGCCTGTGGCTCGGCAACACCGCCGGTCTCTACCGGTCGGACGACGGCGGGGTGACCGTCACCAAGGTCGCCGACGGCCCTGTGACCGCGATCGACCTCGACGGCCGGCGTCTGGTCGTCGGCGGCGAGAGCATCCGCGTCAGCACCGACGGCGGCCGGAGCTTCCGCACCTCGGACACCGGCGCTCCGGCGATCCATGTCTCCGACCTGCTCCGGGTCGGGGACACGCTCTACGCGGCCACCACACGCTCCGGGGCCAGCGGCCTCCTGCAGGGTGGCCGCGGCGTACTGCGCAGCACCGACCACGGCCGGAGCTGGCAGAACATCTCCACCGGCCTCCAGAACACCGACACCACCCGACTGGCCGTCGACCCCGACGGCCGCACGCTCTACGTCGGAACCGTCGACGGCGGTGTGCACCGTCTCGACCCGCGCCACTGATCACCGCGGGCGGGGCGCCCGGACAGAACCTCTGTCCACTCCGGCTGGAACATCGGCCTCTCCAAGGGAGGCTTCGGAGGACTCGCCGCGGCCACCGTGCTGATGGGCCTGATGTACGCCTGCCTGGTCTTC
>NZ_JBSFET010000096.1:0-21051 GCF_053594575.1 Streptomyces sp. NPDC001880 | reverse complement strand
CTAGGGCGGCGCCGACGTCGAACGGCCGCCCCACGTCTGCGGCCCGCGCACGCAGCGAGTCGTCGGACTGCTCCTGGCGTAGCTGCGGCGCGGTGCCGAACGGGTCGCGCAGCTGGGCGATGCGCCGGCCGGGCTCGATCGTCAGCGGGCCTCGGTGGTGCTCGCAGCCGGCCGCCAGCAGCCGTTCCCGGACCCGGTCGACGTCGTCCACACCCCAGTACACGACCGGGCTGCCGCCCCTCGGGTTGCGCTCGTCGTCCACGGGGTGGAAGCCGACCTCGACCCCGCCGATCTCCACCCAGGCGTAGACCGCGCCGGTGTCGCTGACGTCCATCTTCACGGGCACGTCCAAGAGCTCGCCCCACCACCGGGCCGACGCCTCGGGGTCCACAGCGAAGGTCATCACGGTACGAATGGTGCTGAACACGGCCCACCTCCACAGGGGTGTCTTACGGGCTCCGGATCCTGATTCCTGCGCTCCGTGCGGGGTCCTGGAGCTGCACCAACCGCGACGGCTCCTACGTCGACGGCCACTTCCCCACCGACATCCCCGTCCGTTGCATCGACGCCTGGAGCCACATCTCGCCGCCCGGCACCCGCCGAGCCAGGGTACTCACAGCCCGCGCTCAGGACTGATCCAAGGAGCCGAGGCATACTTGCGCAGCGTCGCCACCCGTAAGAACACCTGCCCCGAGATCGCCGCCATGCTGCGCGCAGCGATCCAGGAGTGGGACGAGCAGCGCAGCACCACCGCCAGCACCTCACAGGACACCGCCTGAGACTGCTGCCATCCCCTTCGCCGCCCCGGGAGCCGGCTTTGGGGCGGGCAGCTCCTGCGTGTTCATCAGCGCCGGGTTCCCAGCGCGCTCCTCGAGTCGGCGGCGGGCACAGCCTCAGGGTCGTCCCCGGACTGTTCGAACCCGGCGGTATCCACTCCGTCGGATGACGGGCGGTCACCCCGACTGCGGTTCCGTGGTCACTGCGGTTGGACCTCGTCCTCATTGATGTCGTGACCTTGCGAGGTCAGCCAGCGCTTCACGGCAGCGCGCTCGAAGGTGGCTTCGGTGATCTCCTCCGCCAACCCGTTGCCCTGCAAGCCCTGGATGATCGAGTTGAGTTCCTCCTCGGTGGCGAATCGGGCCCGGCGCAGCGCGTATGCCTCGGTGATGGCGGCCTGGCGGCACCGCTGCGCACGGAGCGCCTCGATCGGGGCCGGCGCATCTCTGCAAGCACGGGGCACGCATGCGGGACAGCTCCCGCAGTGCGGCGGTCTGCCTTTCCACCGCCTGTGCGATGCCCGGATCCACCCGCCGGCCGTCTCCCAGCCGGCGATCCCGCCGAACCGCTCGGCGCCGGCCGCCCGTTCACCGCGCAGCGCACTCCGCTGGAGGTGGCCGCGAACTGCGACTCGGGGGCGAACAGGTCGAAGGCGTGGCAAGCGCCCGGATAGAGGTGCAGTTCGACCGGGACCCCGTGGGCGCGCAGGCGCGCGGCGTAGTCGAGGTCCTCGTCGCGGAAGCAGTCGAGTTCGCCGACCGCGATGAAGGTCGGCAGCAGCGCGCTGAGATCCTCCGCGCGGGAGGGTGCCGAGTACGGGGAGACGTCGTCGGTTCCGGCACGGTCCCCCAGGATCGCCTGCCAGGCCAGGATGTTCGTGGAGCGGTCCCAGATGCCGATGTCGGTGATCTCGTGGCGACGGTCTTGGTCCGGTCGTAGACGATCGTCATCGGCACCCCGCCGAAGTGGGCAAACGCCCGGCGGTGGCATTCGAAGAACGTCTGCAGGTCCTGGCTGGTGGTGAAGCAGCAGAACGGGTCGCGCGAGTATGACAGCGTCATGTGGAACGAGTAGACCTTCGCCGGCAACCATCCCCGCGGGCGCGGGGAGCAGACCGGCGAAGAGGCCGATCAGCTCGGCTCCGCGGGACCATCCCCGCGGGCGCGGGGAGCAGTGGGTGAAGGCGCCGCCCGTACGGACCACCATGGGACCATCCCCGCGGGCGCGGGGAGCAGGTGGCCGGGTGGTCTAGGAGCCGTCTCCTCGATCATGTTCGGTTTCTGGGGCTTGCTCAAGTACCGGTGATCTGGCCGGCGTCAGGATGCGGAGCGGCCGATCGCATCGAGTAGCTGGAATTCTTCCTGCGTCAGTCGGAGTGCGCCCGCTGCCACGTTGTCGACGAGGTGTTCCGGGTTGCCCGTCCCGGGGATGGCCAGCACATGGGCGCCTTGCTGCAGGATCCACGCCAGGCGGACCTGTGCAGGTGAGACGTCGTGCGCGCGGGCCACAGCGTGGACCTGGTCGTGCTCGGTCCGGACGGCTCCGGCCTCGCGTCCCTCCCCGGCGATGGAGAAGAAGGGCACGAATGCGATTCCGCGTTCCGCACATGCTCGGAGCATCTCGTCCCCGCCGGGTGCGTCGATGCCGTAGCGGTTCTGGACGCAGACCACCGGTGCGATCTCCAGGGCCTGGTCCAGGTGTTCTGGGCGGGCGCCGGAGATGCCGAGGTTGCGAACGAGCCCCGCGTCGCGCAGTTCGGCGAGGGCCCCGAAGTGGTCGCTGATGGAGTCCTGGCCCATGAGGCGGAGGTTGACCAGGTCGAGGTGGTCGCGGCCGAGTTGGCGCAGGTTTTCCTCGACCTGGCCGCGCAGCTGGTCGGGCCGCGCCGGGGTGGCCCACTCACCGCTGGCATCCCTGACCGGGCCGACCTTGGTGGCGATGGTCCATCCCCGCGGGCGCGGGGAGCAGACTGCGCGACCTGCGGCTTTATCGCCGGGGTGCGCAGTTTTCCCACACTTTCACCGAGTTCGATGAAACGGGCATATCGGTCTCGTCTCTTCCGCTCAAGCTTCAAGGGATGGCAGTGCAGAGCAATCATCGTAGGGGCCGAGGAGGACGGAGTTGCCGAACTGGTTGCCGCCTGCTCCCCGCACCCGCAGGGATCTCCAGACAGTTCGAGCCCCTGTGACTCACCCGCGCTACCCGCAGCCGGTGGTTGTTGTCCGCGGACAACAATGTAGGGTCTCGCCGCTCGTGACATGTCGATCTTGCGTGACCTGGGCGTTCTTGGCTGTCTCACGGCCTTGTCACCCATAATCAGTCTCAAATCCGTGGCTTTTCCTCGCGAGGGCGAGGGCGAGGGCGAGGTCGAGATCAGGCGGCTTGTCCAAGTCGGCCGAGTACACCACGCTGAGCCCCGAGCACGAGGGCTACCGGCGAGCCCAGATCGAGCACCGATGAGTTTCCCTCGCCGCGCTGGTCTATACGCCGGACACCCACGAACGGAAGGCTGAGCCATGCGGAAGCTGATCTACGGCATGAACCTGACCCTGGACGGCTACATCGCCGCGGCCGGCGACGACATCGGCTGGAGCGGACCGCCGAGCCACGAACTGTTCCAGTGGTGGCTCGACCACGAGCAGGCGTGTGGCCTGGCGCTGTACGGGCGCAAGCTGTGGGAGACGATGAGCTCCTACTGGCCGACCGGCGACCAGCAACCCAACGCCACCCCGGCGGAGATCGAGTTCGCGCGGAACTGGCGGGACACGCCGAAGGTGGTGTTCTCCTCGACGATCGACAAGGTCGACTGGAACACCCGCCTGGTCACCGGCGACGCGATCGCCGAGATCACCCGGCTCAAGGCCGAGGACGGCGGCCCAATGAACATCGGCGGCGCAACGCTCGCCGGGGCGGCCATGCGCGCCGGGCTGATCGACGAGTACGCGATCGCCGCCCATCCGGTCCTGGTGGGCAGCGGCACGCCGTTCTTCACCGCGCTGGACAGCTGGGTGAACCTGAACCTGGTGGAGACGCGGACGTTTCCCGGCGGCGTGGTCCTGACCAGGTACGAGACGAGGCGCTGAGCAGCAGCACCCGCGCGCTAGTCTCACGGTGATGTCGTATACGACATCGGTACAACACGGCCCGTGAGATTACGACATCAGCCGCGAGACCCTACAAATGTAGGTTCTCGCCGTTGGTGTCGGATCCCGCCGCCATGACCTGCGGCTTCATCCGCAGTCTCACGCCGTGTCGGACACCGGAGTCTCACGGCCGTGTCGGATCCTCGACGGTCCACGCGGAGCGGCTCGGGCCGTCAGTCCTCTGACCCGGGCTGTCCTGTCGCAATGCATCTAACAGATAGCGGTCCGCTGACCTGCCGGGTTGCCACATCGCTTGAGAGCGATGGCCCTAGGTATTCTCGAACAACGTGGCTTTGACAGAATTTGCGTTGATCGTACCGCCGTACCGGCTGCTGGAGTAACTCGGCAGAGGGTTGCTACGTTTCAGCGGTATGAGAAGCGCTGTGATTGTGGTGGCAGTCGGCGTCGCCGCCGGCGTCTGCCTGATTTTGGTGGATCGCGCTTTGCTGTGGGCAGAGCGCCGTGGGTGGATCTACTACCGCAAGACGAAGGGGCGTACTTCCGCGCTGGTAGAGGGGTTCTCTCCAGCCGCGCAGGCGGTGAAGCGGGCGATGGAGCAGGAGAGGTTCCGTAAGAATGTCCGGGTCGGAGAGGGGACGCCACTGGGTGTTGACTTGGACAAGGGCGTCGTACGGTTCCGTCGCTCGGAACCCGGTCGGCAAGAATCTGCCAACTCGAATGAGATCGAGTGAGAATCCGCCTGCTTGAATGCGACAGGACATGGGCGGTCTCACGGTCGATGTCGTATCCGATGTCCATCCGACATCGACCGTGAGATTCCGACACGGGATTTGAGATCCCACAACAAAACCGTCTCAGCGCGCCATCGAAGCCAGCCGCGCGAAGTGCCCCTGGAACGCCAGGTCCACGATGCGGCCGCTCGCGCCGTTCCTGTTCTTCGCGACGATTGCCTCGACCGTTCCCGCCTTGGGGCCGGTGTCCGTGCCGTCCTCGGCAAGTTCGCGGTGGAGCAGGATGATGATGTTGGAGTCCTGCTCGATGGCGGACGACTCCTTGAAGTCGGACACCAGCGGTCTGCGTCCTACCGCGCCGCGGTTGAACTGGGCCAGGGCCACGATCGGCGTCCTGAATTCCATGGCGATCAGTTTCAGTCCGCGGCTGATCTCGGCAACCTCCTGCGCCCGGTTTCCGCCTCTCGTCCCCTCCGGTGTCAGCAGCTGCAGGTAGTCGGCGACCACGAGGGCCGGGGCGTGGTCGCGGGATGCCATCCAGCGCATCCGGGCACGGATCTTCGACAGGGTGAGGTTCGCCGAGTCGTCGAGGACGAAGTTGTGTGCGTTGGCGAGCCGGTCGCCGACCTGGGCTATCCGGTTCCAGTCGTCCTCGGTCGTCCGGCGGCGGATGAGACGGTCCAGAGGGACGCCGGCCTCGGCGGCGGTGAGGCGGGCCATGAGTTCGCCGCCCCCCATCTCCATGCTGGCGACCAGCACGGGACGTTCTCTTCGCAGGGCGACGTGAGCGGCGAGATTCATCCCGAAGAGTGACTTGCCTCCGGCCGTGGTGGCCCCCACGGTGACGAGTTGGCCGGGCTTCAGTTCGACGTACTCGTTGAGATCGGCCCACGGGGTGTCCAGTGCCTCGGGGTCGGCGCCCGCGTCGAGCTGGTCCAGGAAACCGGCCCAGCGGTCCGCAACGGACAGCAGCGGTTCGGCAGTTGACGTTCCCGCAGCCGCGGCCTGGAGCTCGGCCATCGCATCCTCGACGACCTGGCCAGCCTCCTCCGTACCGGCGTGAGCGAGCTGCACCATACGCGTTCCTGCCTCGATCACCCGCCGCAGCGCCGCCCGTTCACGCACGATCTCGGCGTAGTGCGCCGCATGGCCCGTGGTGGGCACTGTGTTGACCAGCGAATGCAGGTAAGCCGGTCCGCCGACCCTGGCCAGGTCGCCGCGGCGCTGGAGTTCGGCGGCCAGCGTGATCGGGTCGATACGCGGGGTGGAGCTGCTCGCCGCGTACATGTCCAGGACTGCCCGGTAGATGGTCTCGTGGTGCGGCAGGTAGAAGTCCGCGGGGTCACCGAGGATCGCGTCGACTTCCTCGATCGCGCGCACCGACAGCATCAGGGCTCCGAGAACGGCCTGTTCGGCCGCGGTGTCCTGCGGAAGACCCCGTTGGGGAACGTCCTGTGGCGACGGGGTTCCGTCCCGGTGGGAAGGGTCTTGGAAGGGGTCGGCTGTCATGTGCGCGGGCTCCGTCGGATGCTGGCATACGGGTGCATGTGGGCCGGTTGGGTCAATTGCGTGGCGGTAGGGATTCGATCACTGACCCCTTGCAAGCCTCCAGAAGGGCGCCTGGAGGGCTTTGAGGGGTCGTCATGACCAATCTCCCGCCCGGGCCTCTCCCAGGCCCTCAGGCGGGCGTGTGTGACTTTCCGGCTCTGCTGGGGTGGCATTCGGGGCACGGGCTCACCTGGAGCAGCCCGTTGGAGTCGGTGCTGCTGCGCAGGCGGCTGACCTCGTCGCAGTCGAAATGGCGGCAGTACGGGGGAACCCCGGCCACCGGGGACTGGGCGTAGGCGTGGGCGGGCGGATCGGCCTGGGCAGGCACCGCGCGTGTGCGCCGACGCCGGACGAGGTCCCGGATCCGGGTCTTCAGAGCCGCCTGGGGGTTGTGGGCCCCGCCCGGGTTCTTCGTCAGTTCGGCAGCAAGGAAGTCGTCCAGCTCCCAGCCCTGGGCCGTAGCGCTTTCGACAAGCAGCGGTGCGTAGCGCTGAGCCGTCACTCTGCCCACGGCCCAGGGCCCCGGGAGTTCCTGAAGGAACTCCACCGCGGCGGCCAGCTGTTCCGGCGTGGCTGCCACAGCCGCCTCCTCCGCCGCCCGCGCAGCGGCGTCACGGCCGGAAGCAAGTTCCGGGAGAGGCGTGAGGGGGCTGGGGGAGGAGGTATCCACCTCCTCCGGGGGGGGTACGGGGGGGAAACCGCCATTGGAGGCACATGGTGCGACCTGCGGTTTTGCCTGGTCAGCCAGGTCTGGTGAATCACCACACCCGGTGATTGGAGGCACATGGTGCGACCTGCGGTTTTCCGTTTTGTCCACACCGGTCTTCGACCACACCCAGTCATTGGAGGCACATGGTGCGACCTGCGGTTTTGTGGAAGCGGCAGGTACGACCTCGATCTGTTCCTGAGGGGGTTTCGGCCGCTTGGAGATCTCGTAGCGCATGCCCGCGATCTGTCCGCCCTCGCCGCGCAGCCGGTAGGCGCGGATGTATCCGGCCTTGCGGATCAGGGCGAGCTCACGGCGTACGGCGTCCTCGCCCAGGGGCCGGCCGTTGGCGCTCTTCCACCCGAGAGCGCGGAACCAGCCGACGAGCTCGTCGACGCCGAATTCCTCACCGGCGGGCAGGAACCAGATGGCCTGGAGCACCGCGATGGTCATGGGCTGCCAGCCGTGACCGAAGAAGGTCTCGTCCGTGATGGTGACCGACGGCTCGGGCTCGACGGCCCGAGCCCATGTCTCCCTGGGGCCCTGGGGCGCCCGTGCGGGGCTCACAGCTCCACCTCCGCGGCGAGAAGGCGAGCGGGACACGCAGGCGCCGTGAGGCCGGACTGGGCCTGACGCAGAGGTCCTGCGGTCGGGAAGTGGTGCGGGCGGTGCACGTACATGAGGGTGGTTCTCCCCTGAATGTGGGGGAGTCGCAGAAGCGCTGTGACCAGTTCCGCAGAACTCTGATCCCGGGCCCTCATGGCTTCTGGGAGGCGAGTCGCTTATTCTGTCCGATAGGTGACCACGGGGGCACAGCCCACGGGGAACACCCGGCGCGGTCACCGCGCTGCTTACGACTCGGGTCTTGGATTGGTCCTGGAGAGTCGTACTGCTGGGAAGCCGTTCCTGTTGTGGCGACAGGGGCGGCTTCAGCGTTTACGGGGGCTGCTGAGGCACGGGTCTCGTCTTCCTTCCGGTGCGTTGCGCGCTAGTCGACCAACGACGCGGCGAAGTCAGGAGCTACGGTCGGATACTTTTCGGCCAGCCCCCGCATCAGCCGGGCATACGCCTTGCGGCGCTCCCCCCGCGGCTCCGACTGACCGTTCTCCCAGCGCAGCACTGCCAGAGGAGTCACATTCAGCACCTCCGCGACCTGAGCCTGCGTGAGCTGGTCCGCCTTGCGCAGACTGGCGCGCAGATGTGGCGGAGGAAGGTCGGCCGGACGCCTCAGCAGTGCGTCGACCGCCTGCAGCATGTCGGTCATGGATAGTCCCGTCCGTCAACATGAAAGCGATAGGAAACGATAGGTAGGACTGTAGCGTTTCAACGGGGCGCAGGAAGGGCAATCGGCAGCGTGTCGCCGTGACTTCCCGTGGCCCCGGTGGGTGTGAGCCAGGCGGTACGAGACCCCTCAGCGCCACACCCACCAGGCAGGTCATACGTAGGCGCGAAGCTCTCCGAGCAACTGCGAGAGCTCGTCCGGTGTCAGACCGGCCGCAAGAGTACGGGCCTGTTCCCTCGCCGACGTCCCGAGTCGCCGGACCAGGAGGCGGCTCTGTCCGTCCCCGGAACCGTGGCTCCCGTCCTGCGCTGCGGCTGCGTGGGTGTCGTCCGCGTGCGTGTTGTCCGCGGACAACACGGTGGCGTGGGCGGGGTGATCTCCGGACTGCCGTGTTGACGGGGTGGGGGAGTGGCCGGCGTTGCCGGGAGCCTCGAGTTTGTTGTCCGCGGACAACACGGAGGCCGCGCCCGGGGGCGGGGGAGAGAGGGCAGAGCCGGACGCGGCCGCTACCGATTCCTCCTGCAGCGTGTTGTCCGCGGACAACAAACCGTCAGGCAGCCCGCCGGTGCCTCCCGCCGGTGCCGCGTCAGGCGTGGCGGCGCTCGCCGTACCCGCGTCGTCCTGGGGAGGCTGAGGAGTGGGCACCTGCTTCTGCTGTCTGGCCTGCTGCAGCAGAGCCTTCTCCTCGTCACGGATCCGGGCCTCCTGCTCCCGGGTGTCCTTCAAGTAGGAGAGCAGCGATGCCCCGTCCAGCCCCGGCTCGTCCTTCAGCCGGCGCGCGAGCAGCCTGCCGTCACGCTCGGGCAGCGAACCCTTGCTGAGCATCGTCTGCAGTTCATCGGGCAGCTCTAGGAGAGCGAGCTGGTTGGTCACCCACGAACGGTCGCGCCCCAGGCGCTTGGCCGCACGTGTCCGCGCGCCCTTCTCCGACTCCTCGCTGCACACCCGGACGAGCTCCAGCACACCGCGGGCCCGCTCGACGACATCGAAGTCCTCGCGCTCCAGGTTCTCCTTGAGGAGATGGTCGACGAACTCCTCGCGGGAAGCCGCGAGGTCGTCGCGTACGACGAAGTCCAGCACGTCGAGCGCCACATGCAGGGCGCTGCGGTAGCGGCGCTCACCGTTGACCAGCACAAAGGCGCAGCTGCCGATCGTGTCCTCGTGCTCGGGCCAGAGCCTCAGGTAGGCATCCCGCGACACAGCCACGCAGGCGGCGAGCTGCGCGGTACGCAGCTCCTCACCGAAGCGCGTCAGGTCGTCGTCCGAACCGAAATTGCGCCGGGGATTGAGCGGAGTGGGCGAGACCTCGGCAAGACGCAGGCGCTGGAGCTCGTACGCCGGGACGTCTCCCTGGACAAGGGCCTTGGCCCGGCCGCGGGCGCTGCGGCCGCGCGGCACGCTGCCGAAGGACGAACCCGTGCCGAGCCGGTCGGCGACGCTCATGAAGTGATCCTCCGGGCGACGGTGCGCATGACCTCGGACTGCTCGCAGTCCGGCGCATAACTGAGCAGGGGCTGCTTGACGCGCACAGCCTCGCGCTGTTCCTTGAGCTCGGGCATGACCCCCACGACCGGCGGGTCCCCGATCTCCTTCCAGCTGTTGAGCGAGGAGGTCGCGATGTAGCCCTTGCGGCTGTCGTACATGTTGACGATGAAGCCGAGCATCGAGATCTCGACGTCCATGTCGGCGCTCAGGTCCTGGATCTGGTCGTAGAGCATGTCGTAGGCATCCGCGGAGGAGTCCTCGGCCAGCACGGGGATGAAGATGCCGGACGTACCCGGCTCCTCGCCCTCGCGCGTGCGGCAGTAGTACAGAGCGGTGTCCATGGAGTACCCGAGGCTCGGCGGGCAGTCGACCACGATGTAGTCGAACTTCTGCTCCAGCGGCTCCAGGGCCTTCTCCAGAGCCGTCTCCTTCACCCGTACGAAACGGCTGGTCGCGAGCTTCGCGTCGAGGAGGAAGGCGTCCTTGCACGCAGGCAGCATGAACAGCCGGCCTCCGAAAGCGCCCTCCTCTATCGGGACGAGCAGGCTGCGCAGCTCGTCCTTGGCCTCACCGAGCATGTACTTGGCGAGGCTCGGCTCGTCGATGTCGAAGAGCTCGTAGCCGAGCTGCTTGGTGAGGTGGCCCTGCGGGTCGAAGTCGATGAGCAGAACGCGGTTCCCGGCCTCGGCGAGAGCCTGGGCCACCCCGGAAGAGGTGGCCGTCTTGCCCACGCCGCCCTTCTGGTTGCCGAAGATGATCCGGCGCGCTCCGGTCCGGCGAGCCGGGCGGCGGGGGGAGGGGTGCGTGTCGAGCCAGAGCCGGATCGACTGCGCGATCCCTTGATTGAAGGGGATGCCCCGCTGCTTGCAGTCCTCCTTGAACTCCCCGTAGAGACCGGCGGGGAGATAGGTGGCGAACGAGGTTCCTCCGGTGGTGTCCACGAGGGCTCGCTCGGAGGCATCCGTACGCCAGGCCTGAACACCTTCGGTCACGGCGTCCTTGATGTCGACGCTGAACTCGGCTGCTCTGACCTTGAGTTCTTGGCGGAGGGCCACTGGCAGCTTGGCGACTACCTTTTCCCGGTCGTCAGGGGAGTATGGGACGGTCATGGGGTTACTTTACTCACCTCAGTGGTCGTTTTGTGCATCTGGGGGAGGAGAGTTGGGGCGTGTCGCGTGGAAGGGGGGCAGGGGAGGTGAGGGGAGGGGAAGTGAAGTGACGTGGCGCCAAGGGGTGCGTCCGAGAGTGGCGCCGTGGGCGGCTGCGACTCGTGACTACTCTTGGGGTGGCGGAGCCGAGGGGGCCTGCTTCCGTCGACGGTGGCGGCGTTTCCGCGAGGAAGGTCGATTTTGGGCTTGATGTCGGATTCGCTGAAGCTGCTTCAAAAGCGTCTCAGCTGAAGGAAGAACGGCAGGTCAGGAAGTCTGCTCCCCCGCGCCCGCGGGGATGGTCCCGCCTCGCGCGGCTGGGGCCGGCAGCACGTCCACTGCTCCCCGCGCCCGCGGGGATGGTCCCCTCGACAGGTTCGCCCGCACCCTCGTCGTCCACTGCTCCCCGCGCCCGCGGGGATGGTCCCTTCCGCGCCACGATGGACATCTTCCTGCTGGACTGCTCCCCGCGCCCGTAGGGATGGCCCCTCGGGCGCGGGATCCTCGCCGGGGTCAGGTATCTGCTCCCCGCACCTGCGGGGATGGTCAGTCGCTGTACCACCAAGCCCTACGGGGCGACGCGGCGTGGGCGGTGATCGCCGCCTGTACCCGGGGCCGCGGTTTCCATCGACAGTCGTTTCCTGCTGCTCAGCCCATGCTGCGCGTTCGAGTTCGATCAGCTCATCTGTCAGTTTGTTTGCCACGGCCGGATATTGCTGGCTGGTTGAGGCCACCCTGCGGTGTTACGCACCTGGCTACCGCTCGTAGGCTCGCCGAGTGATTGAGACGATCGTGTTCGACATCGGTGAGACCCTCGTCCGCGACGACCGGTACTGGGCCTCCTGGGCCGACTGGCTGGGTGTTCCCAGGCACACCCTCTCCGCACTTGTCGGCGCAGTCACCGCCCAGGGCCTCGACAACGCGGAAGCTCTTCGCCTTCTCCGCCCCGGCATTGATATCCCGGCCGAGTACGCCGCTCGCGAGGCCGCCGGCCACGGCGAGCGACTCGACGAGACCGACCTGTACGACGACGTGCGTCCCGCACTCACGGCGCTGCGAGAGCTCGGCGTACAGGTCGTCATCGCGGGCAACCAGACGATTCGTGCAGGGGAACTGCTCCGGGATCTGGGTCTGCCCGCGGACTTCATCGCTACCTCGGGGGAGTGGGATTGCGCCAAGCCGTCGCCCGACTTCTTTGCCCGAGTCCTCGACGCTTCTCAGGCCCTGGCCCGGAGCACCGTCTATGTCGGTGACCACCCGATGAACGACACCTTCCCGGCAGCGCGGGCCGGCTTGCGGACCGTGCACCTTCGCCGTGGGCCGTGGGGGCACTTGTGGGCGGCCGACCCGCAGGTACGGAAGACAGCGGACTGGGTGGTTGATTCGCTCATGGACCTGCCCGCGATCGTCAACGAGTAGCCGGCAATTCCGAATTCGTACCCGCGCAGTGACGGTGCGAGTACGGTCGGATCGTGCCCGCCGACTCCCCGCGCGAGGTCGGTGAACGTATCGCCGCACGCCGCCGCGCCCGCCGTCTCACCCAGACCGGTCTCGCTACCGTCTCCCACGTCTCCTACGCCACCATCCGGTCCGTCGAGCGTGGCGCGCGGCGGCCGAGCGACGATGTGCTCGAAGCGATCGCTGCCGCCCTTGAGGTGGATGCCACGCAGCTGCGCACCGGGTACGTCGGCACCGAGCGCCGCGTCCATCGCGCATTGCCGGAGCTGTCTGCGGTGATCGCCGGGTACGACATTCCGCAGGGACCTCCGACTCGTACGCCGGACGAGCTCGCGGATGCGATCAACACGGCCGTGGACTGGAGGCTCGCCGCCCAGTACGGCCGGATCGCGGCAGGTATCCCCGGCCTTCTGCGTGACGCCATTCGGTACGCCCACACCGCACGTGGCGCCGAACAGCAGGCCGCCGCCCGGATGCTGGCCGCTGCTGCTCGGACAGCGGACGCGATCGCATTCAAATACGGCGAGCCAGACCTGTCCGCCAGGCTGATCGACTTGATGCGCTGGGCGGCTGACTGCGCTGCGGATCCTCTTGTCCAAGCCGCCACGGCGTACGTACGGACCGAAGTCTTCTTCGCAGCTCGCGCCCACTCCGTCGGCCTCGCCGCATTGGAGCAGGCGATCGAGGCTGCCCCCGCGCCGTCGTCCCGCTCTGCAGCCGCCGCCCGCGGTACCCTTCACATGCGGGCAGCCGTGATCGCTGGACGCGACGCGAACGTAGGCTCTGCCGACATTCACCTGAAGCACGCCCGGCAACTCGGCGATCAAGTCGCATGCGAGGGCGTCTACCTGGGCACGATGTTCGGCCCGGATTCGGTCCGTATCCACGAAGTGTCCGTTGCCGTCAGTCTCGGCCGCGACCACGTCGACCGCGCCCTGCGCGTAGCCACCGAATGGAAGCCGCCCGCCGATCTGCCGGCCGAGCGCCGTAGCGGCTTCTACATCGAGTTGGCCCGTGCGCAGGAATGGGCCGGGCTTCATGCAGATGCGTTCGAGAGCCTCAAGGTGGCCCGCGCAGCAGCCCCGCAACACACCCGCGAGCACCCATGGGCACGTGAAGTCGCCGGTAGTCTGCGACGGTTTCACCGCGCCGACGTCGAGTCCCTGTCGCATTTCGCCCACTGGATCGGCGCCGTCTGACGGACTGCTACATCTTGTAGCAGTTGCGCCTCTTCCCAGGAGCCACGCTCTATCTGTCCGCACCACACAGGTAGAGGAGGGCCTCATGACTGCCCCTGTGCTCGTTGAGGGCCGGGTGAGTATTGCTCGTCTCCACGGCGAAGCCTGCTGGCATTGCGGTGCTGTTACGCGCTGTTTCGCGCCAGCTGGATTCGTCGTCCTACCGGATCAGACCCGACAGTGGCCGATCGTTTCCTGTGGCTGTGTTCCTGTCGCCGCCCAGGGAGCCAACCGTGCCTGCTGCTGAGCCCACTGTGCCGGATCCGGCGTCACTGTCCGATGCGCAGCAGCGCGGTGCGCACTGCGTCTGGTGCGGCACCCCGCTGGCCACCGGAGCTGCGCACGACCTCGGGCGCCGCCCGGTTGATGCTCACGGCGTCTCAGTCGACTGGTTCCCCCGCTGTTGCCGAATCTGCTGGAAAGGACACCAATGGTCACCCTGACGAAGCCCGTCCGCCCTCGTGGTGAAGAGGAGTACCTCACCCTGGTGGGCCACACCTACGCATGCGCGGCCTGCCGCCGCTTGCCCTGCCCGACTGCGGCCCGCCTCACGCGTGCCTGGAGAGAAGCCCGTCGATGATGTGTGACCGCTGTCAGCAGCCCATGAGGGCCGAGGAGTCGGAGCAGTATGAGGTTCCGGGCGCGAGTGGCCCAGGTATCACCATCCACGTGCACAAACGGCCGTGCTCGCTGCCAGTCTCAGCGAGGCCGACACCGTATTCGCGCGAGTGGCGGTCCTGATCTTCGCCCGTACCTGAGGCCGTCGGTGGCAGGGGTCCGGGCGGGTACTACTTACGCACGAGGCCGGCGAGCGGGCCGCTGATGATGCATCGCCGAAGTAGGGGCAGTTGGCGGAAGTTGCACGGCCGAATTGGGCGGTGTTCAGGCGGTGCGGGTTGTTCTGATGTCTATGGGTGTGGGGACCTGGTGGGGTGTGCCAGAGGAGCGAAGTGATGGGCGGCTGTGACTCGTGGCTACTCTTGGGCGGTGGTGCCGAGGGGCGTGTGCTTCTGTTGGTGGTGGCGCCTTGGTAGTGAAAGGTCGGTTTTGGGTTTGATGTCGGATTCTTTGAAAGTGGTTCAAAAGCGTCCCGGCTGAGAAAAGAACAGCAGGTCAGGGAGTCTGCTCCCCGCGCCCGCGGGGATGGTCCCCGGGTGGCGGTACGGGCCGCGTGCTTCGGCGTCTGCTCCCCGCGCCCGCGGGGATGGTCCCTGGATCTGCTGTGGCAGAGGCTGGCAGGGCAGCTGCTCCCCGCGCCCGCGGGGATGGTCCCGCGTCGTGCGGCCCGTGCCGACCACGACCGGGCTGCTCCCCGCGCCCGCGGGGATGGTCCCCGCCGCGCGATGGCCGTACGGGAAGAGCTTCGCTGCTCCCCGCGCCCGCGGGGATGGTCCCCTCTCCCACGGCCTGGTCGGCGCGGTGGAGAACTGCTCCCCGCGCCCGCGGGGATGGTCCCCTCCTCGACCAACGCCAGTCCGCGACCGTCGACTGCTCCCCGCGCCCGCGGGGATGGTCCCGTGGCCACGATGCCGTCCAGCAGCGTCGACTTCTGCTCCCCGCGCCCGCGGGGATGGTCCCCTGTCTTGACAGGTTCCACCGTCGCACTCTCGCTGCTCCCCGCGCCCGCGGGGATGGTCCCCCCCTGTCAATACAGGAGTGATCTGTATTGACCTGCTCACCGCGCCCGCGGGGATGGTCCCGAGAACCTTGGCCTGTTCAGCGGAACGGCCATCTGCTCCCCGCGCCCGCGGGGATGGTCCCAGGTCGCGGTACTGCTGGTCGCCGCATCGGGCCTGCTCCCCGCGCCCGCGGGGATGGTCCCCTCAACTTCGGCCGATAGCAGCCGGGGGGTGGCTGCTCCCCGCGCCCGCGGGGATGGTCCCCACTTCCTCACCGGCCCCGGTCTCGCGTATGTCTGCTCCCCGCGCCCGCGGGGATGGTCCCGCGTTGGCGCGGGAGATGATCCCGGCGGTGATCTGCTCCCCGCGCCCGCGGGGATGGTCCCGGCCGCGAGAGGCCACGCAGACCCCCCTCCCCCTGCTCCCCGCGCCCGCGGGGATGGTCCCTTGCTCCCGCTCTGAGCGCCGGACTTGAGGGGCTGCTCCCCGCGCCCGCGGGGATGGTCCCGGCCCGAAGTCCTTCGGCCCGATGAACTCCTTCTGCTCCCCGCGCCCGCGGGGATGGTCCCGCCTGGTCCATAAGCTCGCGGGCCTGGACGTACTGCTCCCCGCGCCCGCGGGGATGGTCCCGTCTGGGACTGGTGGTCCGGCGGCCTGATCTCCTGCTCCCCGCGCCCGCGGGGATGGTCCCGTCCACGGCCGCGGTGATGACGGTCGTCGGGGCTGCTCCCCGCGCCCGCGGGGATGGTCCCGGCTACGACGTCACCTTCACCTTCTTCCAGGCCTGCTCCCCGCGCCCGCGGGGATGGTCCCCTATTCCCCTTCTCGAAGCTCCGGCGGTGCGGCTGCTCCCCGCGCCCGCGGGGATGGTCCCGTGACGATCAGCGACGACGACGCGAACAACAACTGCTCCCCGCGCCCGCGGGGATGGTCCCGGGGAGACGGCGTCGGCGATCATCTGTGCGATCTGCTCCCCGCGCCGGCGGGGATGGTCCCGTGCACGAGACCAGGTACTGGCGTCCGAGCATCTGCTCCCCGCGCCCGCGGGGATGGTCCCTGCAGCCTCCTCCCGATGGGGCGGCCAAGGACTGCTCCCCGCGCCCGCGGGGATGGCCCCATGCTCGCCGTCCAGCTGCGTTACCTGGAGAACTGCTTCCTGCGCCTGCGGGGGCGGCCCGTGAGTGGGAAGACGAGCTGACCCGACTGCCTCCGGGCTGCCGCCGTACCGCCGCCGCTCATGACCACTGCGGCCCCTGCCCCGCTACGGCCGAGCAGGGGCGGTTCTGTGCGTCCGGAGTACGGTGGTGACACACCTTCTGGCGGGGGTTCACATGAACGTTTCCATCGGAGACCGCATCCGCGCACTGCGCGAGTTCCGGGACATCACCCAAGAGCAGCTCGCCCAACGCGCCTCCGTGTCGGTGGACACCATCCGCAAACTGGAGCAGGGGGTTCGGGAGTCCGCGCGGATCAACACGTTACGCGGACTCGCCCGTGCCTTGGATGTCCAACTCGAACGCCTCGTAGGACAGCCCACCGTGACCCAGCAACTCACCGACGACGGCGGCGGCCTGATCGCCCTCCGTGACGCCATTCAAGACCCTGGCTCGCTGCCGGGCGTCCTCGGCGACGACAATCTCGAAGACCCGCCCAGCCCAGCGGAGTGGACCGCCCAGGTACAGGCGGCGACCAACAGCTACTGGGCTGGCGACTACTCCCGTCTTGCCGCGGTCCTGCCCGGACTCCTCCGCGACGGCCAGGCCACCGCACGTCAGTACGACACCGAGCAGGTATGGGCGCAACTCGCCCTCGCCTACCAGCTGGCCGCGTCGCTCTCCACCCAGTCCGGGCATCCCGACTGGGCGTACACCGCCGTCGAGAAGCAACTTGCCGCCGCCGCCCGAGCCTCCGATCCGCTCCTCGACGGCATGGGTGTCTCCACCTTGTCCTGGGTACTGCTGCGCCAGGGCCGCTGGGAGCAGGCGCAGTCCGTGGCTGAGCGGAAGGCGGACCAACTGGAACCTGCGCGCCGACGGGCGACAGCGAATCAACTGGCCGTGTACGGCAACCTGCTGATCGCCGCAGCAACCCCGGCCGCCCGCAGTGATAACCACGACCAGGCCATGGAGCTGTTGACCCTGGCCGAGTCGGCCGCTGTCCAGTCAGGGCCCGTCCGTGCCTACGGCAGCGCGTTCTCCGTCACCGACGTGCGGACCCAGCGAGTCAACGTGGCGCTCGCCGGGACGACAGGCCGGCCGGACACCGCGCTGTCCGCCTCCGCGAAAGTGGATCTCTCGGAGATCAGCCGACCGGTGCACTCCGCTTCGTACCGGGTCGACGTCGCGCAGGCCCGATACCAGACCGGCGACAGTCCGGGGGCCCTGGAGCTGCTCCTGGAGGTCGAGGCCGACCAGCCGGAGTGGATCCGCTTCCAGACCCTTGCGGCGGCGACTGTGCAGGAGATGCTGGAGGCGGAGCGTCGTCGTAACTCGACTCTGCGCGGTCTGGCTTCACGACTCGGTGTTGACCCTGCTCTGTAGGTAGGACGCAACGTCCTACCTACAGAGCAGGCCCGCTGTCGGTTGGTGAACTTTGCCCCTGGGGTGTGATCGTGCGCTCTCATAGCGTGACCCCCGTGCCGCGGCATCGGCCTCGTCAGGATTAGCCGGCACCGTAATTCACTCCACTCCACAGCCCAGGGGTGCCCATGACCACCATCGACTTACCTCCCGTTCAGTCTCTGTCCGACGGGCAGCAGCGCGGCGCGTATTGCGTCTGGTGCGCGGTCGCGCTGGCCATCGGAATGGCACACGACCTCGGGCCGCGTCCCATTGACGCGCACGGTACGGCTGCCAATTGGTTCCCTCGGTGCTGCCGTCGCTGCTGGGACGATCGGGGATCGTCCAAATGGGGATGACGATCAAGGTGTACGAGGTAGACCGGCACGGACGGACACGCATTGTCCGTCCGAAGACCGAGGTTGTCCCGCTCAAGGATCTGCCCCGGACATCCGCGTACCCATCCTGCGAGTGCGACCGGTGCGGCAAGGGCACACCCCGCCACATTGCAGGACCAACCCGCTACAGGAGGAACGGCACATGATCACCGCCATTGCGGACCCGCGGGAAGTCTTTCCGCTCGCGCCCGAAGGAACGCGCACCTTGCATACCGACGAGCCGCCGAGCAGCGCGCCCACCCGCCCGTGGGTCCTCCGGTTCGCCCGGACCCCCGATGCCACCCAGGCCATCGTGAAACCGCAGGCCGTCTACGACAACCAGTTACAGATGTCCGTCGGCCTCTACGACGGGCCGCTCCCCTTCATGCAGACCCACACACCCACCATCCCGGACGGGTCCGTCGACAATCCGCCGCCGCTCGACGAGGGCCCGAAGGACTGACCCCATGCCCACCGTTCTCGTGATCGCAGCACGCGACGACTGGCCGACCGACCGCGTCGTCAAGGCGCTCACGGACGGCGGCGCGGAGGTGTTCCGCATGGACACCGCCGAGTTCCCGCAGGAACTCACCCTTGCCGGGCGCATCGACGCCCGGCAAGGGTGGGCCGGCGGACTCACCACCGCCCACCGCGCCGTCGACCTCGCCGACATCTCCGCCGTCTACTACCGCGCCCCGAACCCCTTCGCCCTTCCCACCGCCATGTCGGAGCCCGAACGCCGGTTCGCCGCAGCCCAGGCTCGTGCCGGCCTCGGCGGCATCATCACCGCGCTCGACTGCCGATGGGTCAACCATCCGGCCGCCATGTCCCGCGCCGAGTACAAGCCGCTCCAACTCGCCACTGCACGGCAGGCCGGCCTGACCATCCCGCCGACGCTCATCACCAACACCCCGGACGCCGTCCGGGCGTTCGTCGGCGACGTCGGCGGCTCCGTCATCTGCAAGCCGGTCGCCACCCCTGTATTCGTCGAGGGCGACCAGCTCAAGACCGTGTACACCCACCGCGTCACCGAGGCCGACCTCGACGACCTGCGCGGCATCGACACCACCGCCCACCTCTTCCAAGCATGGGTGGACAAGGCACACGAGGTACGCCTCACCGTCGCAGGAGACCGCCTGTTCGCCGCCGAGGTCCACGCCGGCGTCGCCGCTGCACACAATGACTGGCGCAGCGACTACGCCTCGCTCACCTACCGCACCACCACCACGCCCGACGACGTCGCCGAAGGCGTACGCCGCTACATGTCGGCCCTCGGTCTGCGGTTCGCCGCGATGGACTTCGTCGTCGGGCCGGACGACGAGTGGACGTTCCTGGAGGCGAACCCGTGCGGCCAGTGGGACTGGATCGAGCACGCCACCGGCCTGGACATCGCGAAGGCCATCGCCGACGAACTGCTGGGAGTTCCCGCATGAGCGATCCGGCCCTCGACCAAGCACGCCCCCACATGGCTGCTCTCGCCGACGAGCTCGCCGCGGTCGGCGCGATCCGAACGGGCCCATGGGCCAAGGCGTTCGGGGGCGTGCCCCGGCACTTGTTCGTACCGCGCTGGTTTGCCCAGGAGACCAACGACAAGGGCATCACCGTATGGCGCGAGCACCACGGCGCGACCACGGCCGACGGCCTGTCCGCCGTCTACCGCGATCAGACGCTCGTGACCGCCCTCGACCCGGACACGGCCGAGCAGGTCGACGACACCGCATGGACCGGCATCCCCACCTCGTCCAGCACCCTGCCCAGCCTCATGGCCGGGATGCTCGAGGACCTGGCCGTCCAGGACGGCGACCGCGTCCTCGAAATCGGCACCGGCACCGGTTACAACGCCGCCCTGCTGAGCGCACGTCTCGGCGAACACCTCGTGTACTCCGTCGACATCGATCCCGATCTCGTCCACGCCGCACAGGACCATCTGTCGTCTGCGGGTTTCATGCCGCAGCTCGTTCCCGGCGACGGGACCCGGGGCTACCCCACCGGGGAGAAGTTCGACAGGATCATCGCCACCTGTGCTGTCCCGGCCGTCCCGGCCGCCTGGATCGAGCAGAGCAGGCCCGGCACGATCCTGGTCGCCGATGTCGCCCTCGGTGTCGAGGGCGGGCTCGTCCGCCTGGAAGTCGACGAGCAGGGGCGGGCCCTCGGCCACTTCACCGCGACCGCCGGCCGATTCATGGCGGCCCGCAGCGATGCCCGTACGTACGCAGTGCCGCAACGGCCCGAGCGCGCTGCCGAGACGGGCGCGTGGCCGTCGTCCGTCACCGCCGCAGACGTGCGCAGCCACTACCCCTTCCGCCTGCTCCTCGCCTTTTACCTGCCCGGAGCAGAGATCGTGTACCACATCGACGACTCCGGAGCCATGGCTCTTCAGATCCAGGGACCTGACGGGTCGTGGGCCCGGTTGCCTCTCGCCGGCGACGCCGTGAGTACGGTCACCTACGGCGGCGACCCCGGCCTCTGGACCCGGGTCGAGGACGCATGGCGCTGGTGGAACGGCTCTGGCCGCCCCTCACACGACAGGTTCGGCTACGCCCGTGAGGCGGACGGGACCGCGTACGTCTGGCACATCCCCGATGGGACCCGTTGGGTCATCCCCGTCTGACCGCCGAACGCTCCCAACGACCGACGCCGTACCCGCACGAACGGCGGCAACCGATCTCCCGCTCGTGGCTGCATCGCGCCGGCCAGCCACGAGCGGGCCTGTTTCCCGGGCCCGCGGGGGCGGTCCCGGAAACGCTTTCGCTGGACGGCCAGGCAGCTGAAGTCGGCGTGGTCGGTGGAACCGTACCGTGGAGGTCGGACCCTTGAGACGGGCATCTGCTCCCCGCGCCCGCGGGGATGGTCCCCACCCCGTACTCCGCAAACCCCAGGACTGAACCTGCTCCCCGCGCCCGCGGGGATGGTCCCAGGGAGCCACTAGTAGTACTTCGTTAAGTCTGGAGTGGTCTGGTGTGCCCTGGTTGGCGTGCGGCGGGTAACTCGCGGTGGCAGGTGGGGCATTCGCCGGTCCA
>NZ_JBSFET010000095.1:0-21280 GCF_053594575.1 Streptomyces sp. NPDC001880 | reverse complement strand
CTGCGCCAGGGCGTACGGGCCGGAGAACGCCCACTCCATCGGCACCTGCTGGTCCAGCACCGCGGACAACAAACCGACCACAGCTCCCGCTGTCCGGTCCGATTCGAATCTGCACCGGGGAGGGCCCTGAGGCGTGCGCGGTCTACGTGTCCTGGCGGATCAGGTCGGCGGCTTTCTCCGCGATCATGATGGTCGCGGCGTTGGTGTTGACGGAGACGATCGTGGGCATCACCGACGCGTCCGCGACCCGCAGACCCTGGATGCCGTGCACCTTCAGGTCCGGCGCGACCACCGCCTGGTTGCCGGTCCCCATCGCGCAGCTGCCCACGAGGTGGAAGTACGGTCCGGTGGCGCGTGCCAGGAACGTGCGCAGTGCCGCCTCGTCGGTGGTGCCGTCCCCGGGGAGCACCTCGTGCAATTGCCACGGTGTGAAGGGACTTGCCGCCGCGATGTCGCGTGCGGCCTGGATGCCGTGCAGCATGCGGCGGATGTCCGATTCCTCGCCGAGGTAGTTCGGGTCGATCAGCGGCGGGGTGTCCGGATCGGCGTCGGCCAGGCGCACCGAGCCCCGGCTCTGGGGCACCGTCACGACTCCGAGGGTGAAGCTGTTCGCGGGGGCCTGCATCGTCGGCGGGTGGTACGGCACATGAATGAACATCAGCTGCATGTCGGGGCCTTGCAAGGACGCGTCACTGCGCCACAGCAGTGAGGTCTCCGCCAGGTTGGCGCGCCCTGCGGGAATCGGTCGGCTCGCTTCGTAGACGAGCCCGCACGCCGGATGGTCCTGCAGGTTGCGCCCGACGCCGGGCAGGTCGTGACGGACCTCGATACCGATGCGGCGGAGTTCGTCGGCGGGGCCGATGCCCGACAGCAGGAGGAGGCGCGGGGAGTCGACCGCTCCGCAGCTGACGACCACCTCACCGGTCGCGTACACGGCCACTGTCTCGCCCTGGCGCTGGTACTCCACGCCCGTACACCGCTCGCCTTCGAAGAGCAGGCGGCGCGTGCGGGTGCCGGTGAGGACGGTGAGGTTCGGCCGGCGGCCGCGCAGCGGATCCAGATAGGCGTTGGCCGTGCTCTGCCGGCTGCCCCCGGTGATGTTCAGATCGTGCCAGCCCGCGCCCTCCTGCCCCGCACCGTTGAAGTCATCCGTCACGGGATGCCCGGCCGCCGCCGCGGCGTCGACGAAGACCTGGGAGAGCGGGTTGCCGTCCTGAGCCGGTGCCGGGCGCATCGGGCCGCTGTCGCCGCGCCATACCGGGTCCCTGCCGACGGCCGTCTCCATCCGCCGGAAGTAGGGGACGAGTTCGTCGAAGCCCCAGCCCACGCAGCCGGACGCGGCCCAGCGGTCGTAGTCGTTGCGGTGTCCACGCAGGAACACCGACGCATTGATGGCGCTCGATCCGCCCAGCGTTCTGCCGCGCGGGCACAGTCGCGGCAGGCCGTCGGCGCCTGTCTGTGGCACCGTGGTGTAGGCGTAGTCGACGTCCGTGCCCCACAGCGTGGGCCACGCGGCGGGCGTCGCGAGGTCGGTTTCCGTCTCTGCGGGCCCGGCCTCGATCAGCAGAACTGTGGTGGCCGCGTCCTCGGACAGCCGCGCGGCGAGCACGCAGCCGGCAGACCCGGCACCGACGACGATGTAATCGAACTCCTGGGACATCGGCTTCGCCTCTCCTGCCGACCCACTGGTCCACAGCCCACCCGGGCGTCGTCGGCAGATCAAAGACGTACCCGACCGGCCCGGCCGGCAACCCGTCCATGGGATGGCCCCGTTCCGCGCACGACATCCCACTGACGTTCTGACTGTCGTCTGCCGCGAGAATGTCAGTCGTTCTGCCATGGGAAGTGTCAGTGGAATTCGACGCTGACAATTCGGAATGCCGGGTCCGGTGGGCGATGATCGGCATTATGGTCCGCCGGCTCACCCAAGGTTGCCCTGCCAAACGGCCAGGGCCACGGTGTCTTCGGTGGACAGCCCTGTAGTAGACGACAGGCACCTGCGACGCGTCAGGAATTCTGGACGGCGCCTACGAACCGCTCAACCTTGCTCCGCAGGTCTGGCGAGAGGTCGGAGAGGCCGCCGACGATGAAGGTCAGTTGCCTCGCAAGTTCCGGATAAGCGCTCCAGACAGCTGAGTTCCTGGTCAGGACCGCGCGTAGCAGGTCGCCCTCGTACATGTCGCCTTCGGCCAGCGGGTTGTCACGAAGTACCTCCACCGCGAGCGGAAGAAGCACTGGCAGCCCAATGTCCTGCCCGATCAGCAGGCGCAGGTCCTCAACGGTCAGAGTCCCGACCGGCCGACTCCGCAGGGCATGCGCCGTCGCAATGAGACGGGTGGCATCAGGCGGGGGCGCCTGCCAGCGATCACGTTCAAGCTCCTCAAGGGACCGACTACGGTCGATAGATACAGTCACCAGACGATTCTCTCGTGAATGCGTGTGGTCGGGTGCCGGAGACCATTGCTGGTCTCCGGCACCCGACCACAACGCGAGATCTCAAACACGGTCTGAAGCTCCATGGTCAGGTGCCCGTCGCGTATGAAGCGCCGACCGGTGCGCAGAGCAGTGCACTTGGTGGGGTCCTGCGCACCGGCTGTGGGCGGGGTGGTGACGAAGATGTCCGGGACGCCGTCGAAGCGGCGCCGGATCTCCCGCCACGCGGTCTCGATCGCACTGATGATGACCGCGCCGTGAACGACGGACGCGGTCGGCGACGAGGGCGGCTGTGCCGGGGACCCACCGAAACGGCCGGGTGATCGGCATCAGCATCTTCCACGACCTGCTGCCGCTGCCCGCCCCGGCCCACCAGCAGCCGCTCCATCCCGACGAGCACGCCGACATCGACGCCGACTGGCCGGCCCTGCCGACCGTCGACTTCCCCCTCTTCCTCGCCACCTGCCGCCGCCGCCTCGCCGGGGACACCTTCGACCAGCTCAACATCACCTACCGCGCCGAAGCACAGCGAGCGGATGAGTTCGTACGCCGCCACCGCCACGAGCTGACCCCGGGCCGCACCCCCGGCGAGTTCCAGCGGCAGCTGAACGCCTACCTGCGCGGCGAACGGCTCGGCACCGCCGCCAGCCCCCGCCTCGCCCTCATCCGGCTTCGCGCCATCCAAGCCGCCCTGCTCACCCGCGGCGTCCTGCTCCGCTGGCAGTCCGCCGCCCTCGGCCCCGCCGCTCCCGACCGGCTTACCACCTGGCTCACCCCCGGCATCTGCCGTGCCCTGCGTGCCACCGTCTCCACCCACGCCGCCGCCGTCACCGTGCTCTCCCTGCACCTGACCGCCGCCCCCGACCGCTTTGCCCACCTGCTGTGCCGCAACATCGACGAGGCGGGCCACTACCTCTACCTGCCGACCTTCGCCGACCACGCCGTTTACCTCCGCGCCGACTGGGCCCACCAGCTCGACCGCCGCGACGAGGACGAGTGCCCCAGCTACACCCACACCACCGGCAAGACCACCCTCCCGCCGTACGCGGCCGACATTGTCGCCGCCCACCTCGCCCACCGCCGCGCGGACGGCGCCGGCACCCGCCGCCGCTTCTTCGCCGACCCGAAGAACCCCGAGCTCGAAGCCACCGACCGCGCCCTGACCGAAACGGTCCTGCGCACCTGCCGCCGCATCGGCGTCGACCCGATCTGGCTTCACCGCCGCTCCTGCCAAGGCACACAGCTCGGTGCCGGCCCCGCCCCGCTCACCGACTGGATGGCCGCGCGTCGCCTCGATGTGGAGATCCTCAGCGACCGGGGCGCCGCCCTGTGACCGGCCCCGGCCCCTACAAGCCCCCGCGCTACAAACCCCGCGGCTGGGGCGAGGACCTGAGCCGCCGCCAGCACAACGCGGGCATGTCCGCGTGGGAGCTCGCCGACCTCCTCGGCGTCCATGAACACGACATCTCCCTGGACCACCTGCCCAACCAACCGCTGCACGTCGTCCTCGAACTCGCCCGCCGCCTCGACCTCCACCCCGGCGACCTCACCCCGTACGCCGCCGAGGTCTACGACCACCCCCGCTACTTCGACGCCCAGTTCCTGCCCGAGCCCGCCCCCGGCACCGACACGGACGCCGTTGCCGTCCTCAACGCGCTCGCCCACGCCGGCCGACCGCTCATCGCCGACTTCCTCGCCGAGTCCCTCGGCTGGAACCTCGACCGCGTCAGCGACGCCATCGAACGCGCCTGGGCCTACCCCCACCTCGCCGGACCGTACGCCCTGCGGCGCGCGGCCCCCTCCCACTTCACCCTCAGCCCACGCCTGGACGTCCTCACAGAGCGGCAGATGAACTGGGTCCACCCCGCCAACCACACCGAGCCGTGGCGTCACCCGCGAGATGCGCACTACCGGCCGCTCCAGCGCGACGTCCTCAGCGGGCAGTACGCGGCCGTGCTGTTCCAGGCGTCTTACGAGGGCTCCGTCTCCACCGATCCCGAGGAGCCGATCGCGGCCACCGTCGCGGGGCTGCTCGACGCCGGGCTCCTGGTCCGCGCCGCCGACGGCACCGCCGTACTTGCCGACGACGTCAGCACCTACTGACACACCTCATGGCAGAACCACTGACATCCAGTGGCAGACTCCGCTGACATCTCGATGGCAGACGACAACCGCCGACTGAAACGGACTCTGCGATCCCACTGCCATAACCCTGCGCATCCCGCTGACATCCACCCTGCGCACGACATTGTTGTCCGCGGACAACAAACTGTCCGGTGCGGCTGAAGGCTGCACCGGACTGCGCCCTGAACAGCGAGGTGAAAGTTCAGCTTGGGCACCCGTGGCTCCGATTGGTCAGCCCGACCTTGCATCTTTGGCGGCTACGCCCAGACGAACCGTTGTCCCCCATTTCGGCCCGCTCGGGCGCCACGGGACGACAGCATGAAGCCGGGGCCGTCGACACCGGCCCCGGGCCACATGAGAGGGAAGCATGAGCATCACCTACAGCTCCATCGCCGACGACCGCCCGATCTTTTCCGCCGAGGCGTACGCCGCCGTCAAGGCTGCGGCCGAGAGGCTCCCCGCCCTGTACGTGCCGAGCGTCCTGGAGCACGCCGCCGAGCTGCTTACCAGCCTGTGGGCCATCGGCGGTGAGCACTCCGTGCCGCCCGCCCAGTGGAGCTGGACGGAGAACATGGCTGAAGGCGTGCTCGACCTCGCCGCCTCCCCGTACGAGCGCGACCTGGAGACCGAGCGCACCGACGCGGAGGTCACGTCCCTGACGGGCTTCCTGTTCGGGGCTCTGGTCTCCGAGGAGATCGGCCTCAGGGCCCAGCTCGGCGCACGCCGCGACTATGTCGTCGTAGACCGTGGCCCCGCTACCCCGCGAGGTGGACGGAGCGGCGACTCCGACATCCTCGTCGCCATCTCGAACGACGGAGGCTGGTTCTTCGCCTTCAGTGACATGCACGTCCGCCGTATGCCGGTCATGGCTCCGGCGTCCCTCGCCGGCGCCCACCAGGTCGCCGAGGCCATCCGGGCCTTCGTACACGGAGAGCTCGGCGACGTCTTCACCCGCTGACTGCCACCCGGCCTCGACCCGGCCGCTGCCGGGTGCTTCTGCCGCTCCCGCTGAACGTCCGCCGTCCCTCGCCGTGCGGCACGCGAAATGCGTGCCGCACGGCGGCAGAGGCCCTCCACCGCGCCCCAGTTGGCCATTGCCTACTGACACGGACTTTGCGTTCCCACTGGCATAACGCTGCGCACGACAGCCACGTGCAAGATCCAATTGATCTGTGCAGATCTAGATGCAAGGTCCGGCTGACCTATGCAAGGTCAGCCACTACAGGACACAAACCGACCACAGCTTCCGCGACCAGAGGCTCTGTCACTCAAAAACGGAAAGTACCTCAGGTATCATCAAGAAATGATCATGGTTCGCTGAGCGGACGAGTCGTCGAGGGAAGGGGTCGGCCGTGGGTTGGGCGACCCCGATCGTGGCTCCCGAGCAGGTCGAGTACCGGCTCGCAGAGGACTGTGGCTGTGACCAGTCGTCGGACGCCGAGGTCGAGTACCGGCTCGCGGCTGCGAGTGACCTGCGGTGGATCGGGAGCGGGTTGACGGAGCTGGGGCTGGTCGCGGGAGAGCCTGTCGATCCGGATGCCGCGCGGGCGCTGATGGACGGCCGGGACTGGCGTACCGGTGAGCAGTTGGTGAAGCGCAAGCAGGAGCTGGACCCGCGCGGGAAGGTGACCGCGCGCGTCGTGGTCGACGCCGTCACCGGGCTCGCCGCCGCCGACGGGATGACCGCTGCGCAGTACCTCGGCAATGAGGCGCTGGCGAGCCGCTTCGCACGTGCCGAGCGCGGGATCGTCCGCGACGGGGAGGCGCACCTGCTGCCGGTCGGCGATGCCGGGCGGCTGGCCGCGGCTGCCGGGCTGTCGGTCGAGCAGCTCTACGGTGGCGATGTGATCGCCGAGGCGGACCGGTGGCGCAACCATCGCGTCGATGTCGGACTGCGCGGCGTCGACCTTTCTCTCGATCTCCCGAAATCCATCAGCACCGCGTACGCGCTCGCCGGTGAGGAACTGGCCGCGGCGATCGAGGGCGAGTGGATGGCCTCGGTGACCGAAGCGGTCGGGGCTCTTGAGGAGTGGACGGCCTACGGCATGGCCGGTCACCACGGTGACGGGCAGCGCGCCGAGCGGGTGGCCACCTCCGGGCTGATCGGCTGGACGACCCTGCACCGCTCCGCCCGGCCGGTCGATGCGTCTCCCGGTGACCCGCATCTGCACGTTCACGTCAACATTGCGCACATGGCGCGCTGCGAGGACGGGAAGTGGCGCACCATCGCGGCCGGGGCGGAGGATCTGCTCCGGCATGTGCACCTGATCAACGAAATTGCCGAGGCCCGGCTGCGCGCCCGGCTGATCGAGCGTCACGGTGCGCGGTTCGCCCGGAGCGAGAGCACGGGGGCGTGGGAACTCGTAGGCGTCGACGGGGACCTGCGCAGTGCTTTCTCGCGTCGCCGGCAGCAGGTCCTCGACCTCGTCGGCAGGGACGCCGGGCGTGACCGGCAGAGGGCCGCCGCGAGGCGGACGGCCCAGGCCAAGGACGAGGCGGCGGCAGAGGCGCCGCGCCACAACTGGCGGACGCGTGCCGCGGCGGTGCTGGGCGGCGAGGCTGCTGTCGACGCGATGGTTGCGGCCGCGCTTCCCGGGCCCGACGGACCCGACGGGGCCGCACCGTCGTGGCCCGGTGGTGACTGGCCGCTGATGCCGGGGCCGCAGGAGATCGCCTCGCAGATCTGGGATCCCGGGCATGGGCTGACCGCAGCCCGGAAGGCTGTCACCCACACCCACGTCATGGCGGCTGTCACACGGACGCTGCCCTACCTGCTGAGCAAGGACCAGCTGGTCGCGCTGACCGACGAGGTCTTGTCCGTCGACGGGCATGCCGTACGTCTCGCGGACTCCAACCGGCACCACCGCACACACCGTCAGCGCTACACGCACAGCGGCGTCGTCGCGGCCGAGCAGACCATCATCGAGTGCGCGACGGCCGGTCTGGATGCCGGCCTGGCGCAGCTGACGCCCGAGGCCGCCGAGCTGACGATCGCCACCGTCGAAGTCGCCCAGTCCACGTCAGGCCGCGCCTTCCGCTTCTCCCCCCAGCAGCGCGCCGTCGTGATGCGCCTGCTCACCGCCGGGCACGGGGCCGACGCCGTGATCGGCGTCGCGGGTGCGGGCAAGACCACCTTGATGAGTGCCGCCAGGGCCGGGTGGGAGGCCGCCGGCCTGACCGTCGCCGGAGCGAGCACGGCGGCCGTGGCGGCCGCGAACCTTGCCGCCGAGGCAGGCATCGAGTCCCGGACGATCGCCGCCTGGACGCGTGAGATCAGCGGCGGCCGCGGTCTCGACGGCGTCGGCGTCATGGTCATCGACGAGGCAGCCATGGTCGACGACCGCGCCCTTGCCACGTTGCTCCGGCATGCCGCCCGGACCGGCACGAAGATCGCAGGTGTCGGCGATCCGCTGCAGCTGCGCGCCGTCGGCATCGGCGGCGGGTTCGCCCGGATCCACCGGCTCGTCGACGGGCTGCAGTTGACGGAGAACCGGCGCCAGAGGGACGTCGTCGAGAGAGCGGCGCTGCAGGACTGGCGCGACGGAGGCCGTACGACAGCCCTCTCGGCGTACGCCGCACACGGTCACGTACACGCCGATGACACCGCCACCGAGGCCCTGACCTCCATGCTCGCGCGCTGGAACGAGGTACGCGGCCGCTGGGCCGGGGACCCCCACGGGCAGGTCGCCGATCTGCTGCTGCTCGCCGCACGGCGGGCGGACGTGGCCGCGCTCAACGCCGGGGCCCGCGCCGTCCTGGTCGCCTCCGGAGAACTGGACGCGGGCCGTACGTACGCAGTTGCCGGCGGCGGCCGGGTCGCCTTCGCTGCCGGAGACCTGGTCCACATCCGGCGCAACGACTACCGCTCCCGCCGCGACCTGTCCCAGCCCGACGTACTCAACGGCTTCCGCGGCGTCGTCCTCGAAGTGGACGACCAGCGCGGGGCACGGGTCGAGTGGCGCCGTCGACGTCCCGGCGGCGGGCACCACACACAGGCCGCGTGGATGTCGCAGAAGGACATCGCCGAGGGCCGGCTGACCCACGGCTACGCCATGACGATCGGTTCCGCCCAGGGCCTCACCTCGGACCTGACGATCGCCTACGGCCTGCATGCCGATTCCCGCTCGCTGTACCCGGCCATGTCCCGGGCCCGGCTGGAATCACATCTCTTCCTGCCACTCGACGAACTCGAGGACGACGTCACCCGGATCCGCTTCGGCGAAGTCCGCACCGACGGCGAACGACTGGACCGCGCCGTCGCGGCGTGCGGGCGGCTGCTGGAGGAGGAGCGCGGCGACGTCATGGTCACCGACGAGCTCGCCACCGCAGGGCGTTCGATGCCGACGATCCCGCCCGCGACAGTGACGCCCTGGAACGAACGGGAATGGGGACATCTGGCCACGGCCCACCTGGCGCCCGGTGTCCAGCAGGCCAACCGGGACGCGGCGATTGCCACGGAGCGGGCACGGACCTACGCACGGCAGGCCGACGAGCTCGCCGCCGTTCTCGGTACCGGCCAGGCACCGGCGCGCCGGACCTTCGCACAGATCAGCCGGCACCTGGACACGGCGGACAGCGATCTCGCCCGCGCCGTGCGTGCCGAGGAGCAGGCCGACGCCATCGAGCTCCAACTTGCCAGGCTGCGCGAGTCGAACCGCATCGAGGGCGACGCGGAGCGGAAGATCGTCGCCCGCCTCGCACTGAAGAGGACGGTGCTCACCGGGCGGCGCCGGATGAGGGAGGCCGTCGACGTCATGCACGCCAGGATCGAGGACCGTACCCGGCAGATCACGGAACTCGACGACCGGGCGGCCGAACTGCGGCGCCGGGCCCGGGCCCTGCGCGACGGTGTCAGGGACCGGATCCACAGAGCCACCGGAACCGATTCCGGCAGGCCGCTGCCCGACCGGATCGCCGAGTGCCGCGCCCAGCTGCCTGCCCTCGCCGTCCGCCTGAGCCGTGCTGACGCGGACCGGCACGAGGAACTTCTCCGGCAGGCGGCGGAGCAGCGCACGATTGCCGCCCTGGAGACACGTAAGGCCTGCGGACTGCGTGAGGAAGCCGAGCTACGAGCGCGGCTCACCCCTGGGCAGGCGGTCCGTGAGACGGAACAGCGGTCGCTGGCGGCGCGGGAAGCCGCAGCCACACGTCAGGCCGGGCAGAACCTCCGACGCGCCACCCGGGAAGTCGGCCACTGCAGCCGTGCCGCCTCTCCGCAGCCGCAGCCGCAGCCGCAGGGGTGGCCAGGACCAGGCCTCGGCCGCTGAAGGACCGTTCACTCGTGGTCGGTTGTTGTCCGCGGACAACAAACTGTCTGTTGTCCGCGGACAACGAACCGTCTGTTGTCCGCGGACAACAGACCGACCGCGGCCGGGCCGGACGGAGTCAGTTGTTCCGGGCGAGGGACTCCAGCCGTCGGCGGGTCCGGAGAGCAACCGGTGCGTCGGGTCCGTGGATGTCGGTGACCGTGCTGAGGAGCTCGATGCCGAGGCGGTGGGCGTCCTGGGCGGGGACGGTTCGCCAGAGGCTGTAGACGCGGCGGGTCGCCTCTTCGGTGTCGGGATGCCGAGGCCCCTGGACCGTCGCCCGCAGGCGGGCGGTGTGCAGGTACCACCCGAGCGCCGTGGCGTGGTCACCCACCAGATGAGCGAGATGTCCGCGGACCTCCCGGATGTGGACGACGTTCAGATGCTCGGCGCCGTACTCGGCGGCGATCTCGGTGTCGAGCTCGTACGCCATCCACGCGGCATCCTGCAGCCGGCCGCCGGATGCCGCCGCGGCGATCGCGGCCAGGCGTTCGCGCAGCGCCTCCGGTGTCCGCGCCCGGGGCCCGGCGTGCTCGGCAGGGGCGAGCGCGGGGGCTCCCCAGAACGCCGGAGACACGGTGCCCCACGGGTGGAAGACCTCTTCGTGCTCGTGCATGGCGGGATGCCCTTCGGTCGCGCGGGTCACCACTTCACCACCCGGCGGACCTCGGTGATCCGGGTGATGGCGCTGGTGGAGTTGCGCCAGCTGCTGTACGAGACGATCCGGGTCCGTACGCCGGTGCGCGGCGCCTCGATGATCTTGCCGTCGCCGATGTACATGCCCACGTGCCCCGGGCGCGCGTCCGATCCGTCGCTGCCCGGGTTGAACACCAGATCACCCGGCTTGGGTTCGTCGATGCTGACGTGGTCGCCGAAGCCGACCTGGTCGTAGGTGACCCGGGGAATGCCGATCCCGGCGGCCCGGTAGGCCTGCTGCATCAGGGACGAGCAGTCGCACCAGCGAGCCGGACTCCGGCCGCGGGCGTCGGTGCAGTCGCCTCCCAGGTGGTACCAGCCGCCCTTCTGCTGCAACGCCCAGGACACCGCGGTACGGACCTCGCGAGGGGTGCCGGCGGGCAGGGTGTAACCGGAGGGCAAGTCAACCTCCTCGCTGGGCGAGGGGGCGGTGAAGCGTCGAGCGGACGCCATGATGATGCTGACGTAGTTGTACGTCTGGCCCCCGGCGAACTTCTCGTCGGGTACGCCTCTGTGCTGGTCGACACGGCCCCAACCGGCGTTGTAGGCGGCGAGGGCCAGCTCGATGGGCGAGCCGTCGTACTGCGGGTGCGCCTTGCCCTTCTTCAGCAGGCTGCACATGAGCCTGCCCTGCCCGGCGATGGCGTCGGCGGGTTCCCAGACGCTCCTGGCCCCGTTGTTGTTTCCGTCCACGGCCCAGGTCGGCCAGGTGTCCGGCATGAACTGGGCGATGCCCTGCGCACCGACGCCGGGAGATTCAGCCCTCGGGTTGAAGTTCGATTCCTGCTTCAGCTGGGCGGCCAGGATCGACGGCGGCAACCCCTGGTCGCAGTCGGCGGACGCCTTGAGAATCATCGGCGCATACTCGGCGGGAACGCCGCCCCTGCCGATCCTGAGGCTTCCCGCCGTCGGCTCCACACTGCCCTCGCCGCTGTCGTCGTCGAACGTCGCAACGAGCAGCACGATGCCCATGCCGAACGCGACCGGCGTCATGACCGCCCCGCCCAACGCAACGGCCAGCCATCGCTTGACGCGCACAGTCCTCCCTAGGCCCTGCACCTCTTGATTTGCGCAAATGAACCCTGGTATGCGGTCTGTTCCGCCGGGCACATACCTGGCTCAATTTGCGTGACGATTCGTGACACTATGCCATCACTGCTTTACAAGGCATAAGTTGAAGGCGACTTCTAGTTGTCGGTGCACGGGAGGGCGGTATGGTCCCATCGTGTTTGCGTGGGGCGGATCGATGTATTCGATTAGCTGAAGCAAATCTCTGCCTGTGTCGTATGGCGGTCGGAGGTAAGGGTGGGTAAGAAGGAAGGCGCACTGGTGGCGCTGCCTGCCGAGTCCCGACTGGTGCTGCCGGTGATGGCGGCGACCGGGGGCAGCGGGCGCTCCACCGTCGCCGATCTGCTCGCCGGAGCGATGGCGGCGGCCGGGACCGCCACGGTCGTACTCGACACCGCACCACGCCTTTCCTCACCCTGGCCCTCCTGGACCCTCGGGCAGGAAGCCGGCGGCCTGGCCGTACTCCCGCCCGACCGGCCACTGACCCGCTCCCAGGTCCGGTCCGCCGCTGCCCGACGACCGGCCGGCAGGGGCGCGGGCTGGCAGGTGCTGACAGACGGACGCGACTGGCACAGCCCGCCGCTCGCCCTGCCCCAGGATCCCGCCGCCTGGCTCCAGCTCGCCGCCATCGGCGGCTGGCAGGCCGTCATCGCCGACACCACGCACCCCGTCGCCCACGACATCCTCGACGCCCGCTGTGCCGGGCGCACCGGGCAGACCCGGGCCTGGTGCGAACTCCCCTATGCGGTACCGGTGCTGTGTGCGGCCGCCACCGCCGGCGGCGTCCAGGCCCTGCAGCAGGCCGTGTTGGCACTGCACGCCGACGGCATGCCGCTGCCCCGCACGGTGGCCGTACTCGTCGCACAGACCGACGGGCGGCTGCCCGCCGTGGTCCGGGCCGGCGCGACGATGCTGACCTCCCGCACCGCCGCCGTGGTGCACCTCCCGCACGACCCGCACATCCGCACCCACGGGCTGCGGACGGTATCCCGGCTGCGCTCACGCACCCGGCAGGCCGCCCACTCGCTCGCCCGGGCAGTCCTCGCAGCGGCCGGCGCCACCTGGGGCATACCGCTTCCCGACGCGCCGCGACCCGCGCCGCTCGCTGTTGTTTCCCCCGCTTCCGGACCACTCTGACGAGGTGTCGGCCATGACTTTGATGACCACCCTGCACACCCTGGCCACCGACCCGGGCCTGCACGTACTCGCCGGGGACGACCCGATCGTCCCGAAGTACAGCCCGGCGCTTCCCGATGCGGTGAACACCCAAGTCAAGACGATGCTGTCCTGGACCGCAGGGCTGGGCCTCGCGGCAGCGATGGGCGGCGGGCTGCTGGGCTGGCTCCTGGTGGCGGTGGGCCACAACAGCGAACGCGCACAGCTGGCCGCCCGCGGCAAGCAGTCCGTGCTCTGGAGCCTGTTCGGCGCCGGAGGCATCGGTGTGACCAGCAGCCTTGTCCTCGCGTTCTACAACATGGCGAAGTGAGGCGGCGACAGATGGACACCCACGACCGCAGTGCCCGCAAGGCCAGACTCACCCTCGCCGGGCTCGCCGTACTTGCCGCAGCGGGGCTGGTCGGCGGGGGCGTGGTGGCTTACTCCCTGCTCGGGAACGACGATTCGGAGAAGGGCGCGGCAGCCCCCTCAGCCACCGCGAAACCAGGACCGTCTGCGACCGGACCGAGTGGCGGCGGCAGGATGACTCCGGAGAAGGCGAAGAAGATCAGGCTGAGAGTCCCGACAGGGCAGGCGGACGGCGTCTCCACAGGCTTCCCTCGCAGCCCGGGCGGTGCGATCTCAGCGGCTGTCTACTTCTGGGAGGAGTACGCCTTCCTCGACGACCAGAAGGCCCGCCAGCAACTTGAGGCCGTCGTGTCGCCGGACGCCGTCGGCTATATCGACGAGCAGATCTCCGAAGTCCGCAAGCTGAGGGAGGCGTCCAATCTTCCTTCCTCCGGTGGCACTCCGGCCGGCATCACATTCACCACCACCGTTGAAGCGGCACGTCCTACCTCGATCATCGTGCCGGGCGACACTCCGGGCGACGTCGTTCAGATCTGGATGAACTACGACCGTTACGCGGCCACGCCGGAGAAGCCGACGGACGACAACCCGCTCAAGGGCGAGGACATCGACTTCATCCTCAAGTGG
Source organism: Streptomyces sp. NPDC001880 (assembly GCF_053594575.1). Lineage (NCBI taxonomy): Bacteria > Bacillati > Actinomycetota > Actinomycetes > Kitasatosporales > Streptomycetaceae > Streptomyces > Streptomyces sp. NPDC001880. The sequence continues at coordinate 7,502 of NZ_JBSFET010000095.1, read as the reverse complement.
CAGAACGGCCAGTGGAGACTGACCAACGAGTCGAAGTACTGGAAGAAGCGGAGCTTCCCAGTCGCCTACTTCCCCGAATCACCGTACGCGTGGGACGACGGCTGGGTGCAGGTGAGGCATGCGGACTGATCGGGCACAGCGAGGCTACGTCCGCAGCTTCGCCTGTCTCACGGTCATCCTGCTGACGTGCTTCGGCGCCGGTCTGAGTGCCGCTCCCGCAGCAGTGGCCGAGGACAAGCCGAAATGGCACCTCGACCACGGCCCCGACAGCGGCAAGAAGGCGGCGGACGATTGGTCTGGCGGTTCACCGGTCGGGATCGACAACAAGGGCAACTACTGCCTGTACGAGGAGATCGATGACGCCAGCATCTGTCGGATGCCAGAGGCCGGCGAGATGCCAGGCTCCGTCGACATCTGCGAGGGAGCCGACGGAACCGGAGCCCGGGACTGCAGCAATGAGGACCGCCACGCGTTCGAGAAGCGCCGACTGGAGAAGTGGCGCAAGAACTACCCGAACAAGGCCGATGACCCGACGTACGAGAAGCTGAACCAGTTCATCACCGACTGTGTCGACAAGGGCAGCTCATTCCGGGACTGCCAGCGCGACGGAGCGGCCAAGTACCCGCCCGAGGCGAAGACCCCGGTCACGTGGGCGGCCGGGAAGATCTCGGAGATGGCCTCGAACGCGCTCCAGGAGGCCGCCCGCTACATCGGCAAGTCCGTGGTGTGGCTGCTGGAGGAGTTCGCGAAGGTCTTCAACGACTCGTCCACCGTCGACCTGTCCAAGGCCGGCATCGGCAAGCCGAAGGGGATCATGACGGTCCTCTCCCTGCTGGTCGCGACGTTCCTGTTGCTGCTGCAGTTCGGGAAGGTGGCGATCAGCCAGCGAGGCGAGCCCGCGGCGACCGCCGTGACGGGTCTGGCGAAGTGGGGGATCATCTCGTCGGTCTACGTGATCGCCACGCAGACGGCGCTGACCTGGTCGGACGCCGTGTCCACCTGGATCATCAACTACAGCTTCCACGGCGGCGGCTCGGGTGCGGGCGACGCGACCAAGGCGATGCAGCAGCAGCTGGGCACCCTGTTCGGCGGGCTGATCACCGGCGGAGGCGGCGTGGCGACCGTTGGCACGGCGCTCATCACCGGTGAAGGGGTGACGGCTGCGGCGGTCGGAGTGATCATCGTGGTCGGGGTCGTGTGCATCCTGGCAATTGCCGCGCTGTGGATCGAGGTGCTGCTGCGGCAGGCCGGAATCATGATCCTGGTGGCGACCATGCCCGTGGTGCTGGCCGGGCAGCTGTCCGACTCGACGCAGGAATGGTGGCCCAAGGCCCGGAACGCGCTGATCGCGCTGGTGCTGATGAAGCCGGTGATCGTGCTCTGCTTCGCGATCGGGTTCGGTGCCATGTCCGAGGGCGACGGGGTGCAGAACATGTTCGTCGGCCTCGTCATCTTCGTCCTCGCCTGCTTCGCATGGCCGGTTCTCGCGAAGTTCATGACGTTCTCCACGGTCGGCGGCGGCAGCGCGATCGCGTCCGGAATCATGAGCTCGATCGGCTCGTCCGCCGCATCGATGGGCGGTGGCTACCGGCCCGAGATGGGCGGAGCCGGGGCAGTCGGCGGCGGCAGTGCCTACACCCGCGCCCTGGAGCAGGACACCGCGCAGACCGCCGCCGGCGGCTCCAATGCCATGCAGGGCATGGGCAACGGTACGGGGACCGGGAGCGCGGGCAAGCGCGCCTTCGGATCCCGGGTCATGGGCACGGTCGGACTGCCCCTGCAGGTCCTCGCCGCGGGCAAGGACTCCCTGGAGTCCGGCATGGCGAGCACCGCGGGACACGCCGGTCTCGACCACGGTGCGGCCGGCGGACGGCACGTGATCATCGCTCAGCGGCGCCCGTTTGCCCACGCCGGACAGCCGCAGGAAACGGACGACAGCACCCCGGTACGGAGCGCGCCCCGGCCGGTACAGCCACCGACTCCTCCTCCGACTCCTCCGACTCAGGGATAGCCGATGACACAACCCCTCACCTACAGCGGCTGGCAGTCGGAGAAGTCCGGCTTCATGGGGCGGCTTTCAGGACCCGGTTTCGCCCTGGTCACCGTGGCCTGCGCGCTGCTGCTCACCCCCGTCAACCTGTCCAGCTGGGCCGCGGCCGCCGTCTGCGTACCGCCGGCTCTGCTGCTGCTCCTGCTCGCCTTCGGGCGGGTGAGCGGGCTGAGCGCCGACGAATGGATCCTTCTGGCAGTGAGGCATCAGATCGCCGTGGCACGGAAACAGAACATCTTCTTCAGCGGGCCGTTCGCCCCTTGCTCCGCAAGCACCGGGCACCAGCCGATGGACCTGCCCGGCACCCTGGCCCGGCTCCGCATCCTGGAGGCCCCCGACGGCCTGGGCGGGCTGCTCGGTGTCGCGCACGACCCGGTGGCCGGCACGTACACCGCTGTTGCCCGCGTCTCCTTCCCCGGCCTGGCACTCGTGGACAGCGACAAGCAGGCGGCCCGGGTCTCCTCCTGGGCCGCGCTGATGCGTACGTTCTGCACCGAGGACTCGCCCGTCACCCGCCTGTCCGTGCACCAGCGCTGCCTGCCCGACGACGGGGCGGCCCTGCGGTCGTGGACCGCGCAGCACATCACCGCCGACGCCCCGCCGGCGGCGGTGAGCGCGCTGGCCGATGTGATGGAAGGAGCAGGACCCGCGGCGACGTCCCGGGAGACGTACCTGTCCATCACCCTGTCGGCGGCCCGGGCCCGCCTCGCCGTCAAGGGCGCCGGCGGCGGCCAGGTCGGTGCCGCAGCCGTCCTGGTACGCGAGCTCCACGCACTGGGCGGAGCACTGAGCACCGCGAGCCTGCAGGTCGTCGAATGGCTCTCCCCGCGAGGCCTGGCCCAGACCGTGCGCACCGCGTACGACCCCGACGCCCAGGTCGCGCTCGCCACCGCCAACGCCGCCGCCCGGACACCCGGATGGGAAGGCACCGAGGAGGGCGTCGACCCGGACCTCGCCGGGCCCGCGGCCGCCGAGACGGGATGGGGCACCTACCGCCACGACGGAGCCTGGACGGTCACGTACCAGGTGCGGACCTGGCCGCAGGCCCAGGTGTACGCGACGTTCCTGCAGCCCCTGCTGCGCCCCAGGCGCAACGCCCGGCGCTCGATGAGCCTGGTCTACGAGCCGCTCGGCCCGCGCCGGGCCCGCCAGGAACTCGCGAAGGAGAAGAGCAAGCGGTCCTCGGCCCGGTACCTGCGGGCCAAGACCGGCCGGGACGAGAGCGAGGACGAGCGCCGCGAGGTCGACCTCGCCCGCACCCAGGACATGGCCCGGGCATCCGGCCAGGGCGTGGTGCGGATGACTGCAGTGCTGTCGGTGACCGTCACCGACCTGGAGGAACTGGAGACGGCCTGCGCGGAGATGCAGGCCGACGCCGCGGCGTCCGGCCTGGAACTGCGGCGCATGTGGGGCGCCCAGGATGTCGGCTTCGCCGCCGGGGCACTCCCGCTCGGCCAGGGACTGCCGGACCGGCGGACGGGATTCTGATGGGCCTGTTCACCCGCCGCCGTACCGGCGACGACACCCTGCTGAACGCCGCAGGCATCGGCGAGGCCACCGGCATCAGCACGGCGTTCGTCCCCGCACAGGCCGGGCCGACGGCGGCCGAACAGCGCGCCGCCCGCCGTCTCGAAGCCGCCGACACCGTCATGCGGATCGCCCCCCGCAAGGGGTGGCCGCACCCGTACGCGGGACGGTCCGCGTCCCTGCCCCGCACCGAGGTGGTGCGCGCCGACACCGGCAACGCGGCCGGCGCCTACCCGTTCCTGCACGCCGGGGCACTGCCGCCGGTCGGGGCGTACATCGGGCACAACACCCTGACCACGCAGGCGTTCTCCGCCCACCCGGCGGTCTGGGTCCGCGAAGGACTGTGCACCAACCCCAACGTCATGATCACCGGCATTCCGGGGTCGGGGAAGTCCGCGCACATCAAGGCCCTGTGCTTCCGGCTGATGGCCTTCGGCCACCGCACCCTGATCGCGGGCGATGTGAAGGGCGAGTACGCGGGTCTGTGCCGCCACCTGGGAGCCGAGCCGGTCCGGCTCGGCCCCGGCATGCCCGGCCGCCTCAACCCGCTGGACGCCGGACCCCTCGGCACCGGCCTGGACCGGATCGCGGACTCGGCCGAACTCCGCAGCCGCCTCCAGGAGATCCACCGCCGACGCCTGACCCTCCTCAAGGCGCTGCTGGAGCTCCAGCTCAAGCGGACGCTGGAGTCACAGGAGGAAGAGGCCCTGGACGTCGCGGTGCGCGAGGTCACCGGCGAACTGTACGGACAGACCCGCCTCGCGGTGCCCACCCTGCCGCTCGTCTACGACAAGCTGCGCGACCCCACCGACGCGATGGCCCGGGAGCTCCGCGTCCGCGACGGCGAAGCCCAGCGGGCCCGCGAGCAGATGGCCACCATCCGCTCGGCGCTCGGCTCCATGGTCAACGGCCATCTGGGCGGCCTCTTCGACCAGGAGACATCCATCGGCCTGGACTGGGAGGCCCCCATCCAGTCCGTCGACATCTCCGCCCTGGAGCAGTACGGCGACGAGACGGTCGCCATGGTGCTCTCCTGCGTCTCCTCCTGGGCACAGGCGGCGATCGACCGGCCCGGACAGCGGCCGTGGGTCGTCGTACGGGACGAGCTGTGGCGCCAGATGCGCTCCGGCGGCGCGGCCATGGTCCGCAAGGTCGACGCCGACCTCAGGCTCTCCCGGGCGACCGGCACGATCCAGATCCTGGCCACCCACCGTCTGTCCGACTTCGAGAGCGTCGGCGCGGCCGGATCGGAGGCCGTGGCGATCGCCAAGGACCTCATCTCCTCCTGCGAGACCCGCATCCAGCTTGCCCAGGACACCCGCCCCCTGCAGATCACCCGCGAGGCGATCGGACTCACCGACGCCGAATGCGACCTGATCGGCTCCTGGGGTGCCGGCCAGCGCGGCCGCGCCCTGTGGAAGGTCGGCCGCGGCGGAGGCTCGCACGCCGTCCAGCTCGTCCTCTCCCACACCGAGCAGAAGAGAGCAGGTGGAGTCCGCGATTGCTTCGTAAGAGCAGCCGAACCGGAGGATCTGGAGCAGTTTGTCGAAGACGAGCCGGTCGCCGATCCGGCGCCGGTGGCAGCCCAACGGGTGGCTCTGATCAAACTCGGGCCGCTGCGGCAACAGGCCGGCAAACTGGTCCCAGAGCGGTTCAGCCAGCCATGATGGCAGTACAGGCACAGGTCTCCTCAGTGATCACAGAGCGTCGCAACTCCATGATCACGGACCTGTGCCTGTGCCGTCTGCCAACTGGCCCCGCCTGCTGACGATCTGCACGGCCTCCAGGGTCGCGATGCCACAACAAGCGGCTCATTGCTCGTCCTCGAGGCCCTGAACGTCGACAGGCTGCGTGCCGTTGAAGGTCACCAGGATTCCGTAGGGGTTCGCCAGCCGGAACCTGCTCTCTGTGAACCGGATTGCCCAGGTCTGGTCGGCCCACACCACTGCTTCGGGAACTGCCAACGGCAACTCTGGAAGATCCAGCCAGCTCAGTTCCTCGGGTGTGAGTTCAAAGTGCCGCTCCCGGAGCCGGGTCCGGCAGTACCGCACGGCTCGGTCGACGAAGACGTCGAAACGGCTCACAACGTCGTGAGCGAGTTGGAGGGTGACCTCTTCAGGCGGCGCGGCCGGCTCAATCACCAGACTGATAACCGCCGCGTTGCCGCCTGCCGACTCCGGGAAGCAGCCGGTCCAGCAGGCCAAAGACGGAGGGCTCTCCGTCCGTTTCAACGCAAGCCCGGCGATACGCAGCGTTGCGGGCAGGTCCACACCGATGTCCGAGATACTTGGCAGTTCGCCGTCGTCCGACATCGGCTCAGCATATGCCAAGCCCCATCACGCCGATTACCCGACAGCCGAGACACACGGTGACCGCGCGACCACTTTCCACTCCCGAACCGAGCCCTATCTGCGCGACCTCTTATGCTCCAGCGCGGCGTGATCGTCTCCCACGAGACCGTCCGCCGCTGGTGCGCCAAGTTCGGGCAGGCCTACGCCGACGGTCTGCGCCGCCGCCGGCCCCGGCCCGGCGACAAATGGCACCTGGACGAGGTGTTCGTCAAGATCAACGGGGAGCAGAAGTACCTGTGGCGGGCCGTCGACCAGGACGGCAACGTCTTGGACATCCTCGTTCAGAGCCGCCGGGACAAGACCGCGGCCAGGCGTTTCCTGCGTCGTCTGATGAAGAAGACCGGTGCGGTGCCGAGGGTGATGGTCACCGACAAGCTCCGCTCCTACGGCGCGGCCCACCGTGAGGTCATGCCCTTCATCGAGCACCGCTCGCACAAGGGGCTGAACAACCGGGCGGAGAACAGCCACCGGCCCACCCGCCAGCGCGAACGAGCGATGAAGAGCTTCCGCAGCGTCGGTGGAGCCCAAAGGTTCCTGTCAGCGTTCAGCGGCATCTCACCCCTTTTCCGGCCCCGCCGACACCTGATGACCGCCGCCGAACACCGCTTGGAGATGACCATCCGCTTCACCATCTGGGACCAGATCACCGAGAACATCAGCCGGCCAGCCGCGGGCTGACCCGGGATCCCGCCGCAGGGGAACCGCACCCGAACGCGCCGTCAGACACCCACGCACCCAACAACGTGACAACGCCCTTCAACGCGTTCAGGGTGTCGCGGGTGCACCGGTCGTGCCGGTCGGCGGGGCGCAGCGTCCGCCAGAGCTGATCAGGGGTGGCCCTCTGGAAGATTCCGAGAGCCCTCGGCACTTCCTTCCTTCGCACTCCGGTCGGCTTCCATGCCTTGGGTGTCTGGCTAGGAGGGTTGTCGAACGCGTCGCGGGACCTTGACTTCCGGGGCTGACCCGCGGAGACGCGCCCGGCGGGCGAAGTGGTCGTGGAGGGGGCGATGGAGGGGCCCGTGGAGGGGGCCTGCGGGACCTGGTCCACGTCGCCGGCGGGCGCCGGGCCGGGCACGGTACAGGGGGCTTGGGCGGAGTGAGGTGTGTGGTCGGCGGGCACGGTGTCCTCGGTTTCCCCCGGCCTGCGGGCCGGGTCGGCAGTCGTCCGGCCCGCACGCGGATGTGCGTGCAGGCCGGGGCCACCGTGCGAAGCCACCCCTTGACCGTCGTCTGACGGTCACCGACGGCGGGTGTCCGATTCCTCCTTGACCATCCCCTTGACGGGTGAGTTTGTCCGTGACCGACGTCACGGGCGGCGCACCGCCCCGAAACCCCGAGAATGGCGCGGCTGATCGGCGAGTTCGGTGCGCTGCTGCTGGCCAACTACCTCACCGCCGTGCCCGATGAGCACGCCGACTGCGATTCCGCGTACGTCCTCGGGCAGCTGGTGACGGTGGCGAGCCGGTACCTCAAGCGGAGGTTAGCTGACCGAGTCCCAGGCATCCGCGTTGATGAAGCGGCTGAAGCCCCGCCAGGAGTTGGGGCCCATCTCACCGTCGATGGGACCGGTGTAG
>NZ_JBSFET010000094.1:0-21327 GCF_053594575.1 Streptomyces sp. NPDC001880 | reverse complement strand
CCGATCGGGAAGACCAGCGAGAAGTCCCCGAAGCCCTTCTGGAGGGCGAGCTCGCGCACCGCCGCGTACGATCCCGCGAATCCGATCGCGGCGATCAGTACCGCACCGGCGACCACGAGACCGATGAGTACACGGTGGGTGCGTGTCAGCTTCGGGCTCGATCCCGTCCCCTCGGCCGCGTCAGCCACATCTCCTTACTCACCTACTCACCTGAATGTTCCTTCACCCTCCCATGCGCACCAGCCCCATCACCCGCGTACGGCGCGTCATACGGAACACCGTGCACCAACCGTGACCACGCCACGCAGCTCGTAACAGCGGCGGATGGGACACAGCCTGCCTGGGGCGATGCGCGCCTTCCACGAGACCGGTCTAGACCCCCGCCGCAACCACGCCCCTGCACCTCCACTCGCCAACCGGGCCAGCATCCTCGGACAACGGTTGCCTTGGCGTCGTCCCCTGACCAGCAGTCAGGCACGGCACCCTCACCGCATCCGGGTCACGGTGAGGGTGCCGTGCCTGCCGGACGCGGCCAGCACCTCCACGGCCAGGTCCGTCTCCACCTGTGTGTACGGCTCGCCCTCCGCCCGCCGCTCCCCCACCACCGCCGCGCCGCTCAAGGCCTCACCGACACGAACCGCGAGAACGGGCTCCAGGCGCGCGGAAACCCTGGCCGGCCCGCCCTCGTCCCCCACCGCCAGGACCAGATGATGCGGTCTGAGCCGGGGGCCGGTGAACCCCAGCACCAGGGCGTCGACCGTGTCCGCGTGCCGGACTTTCAACCACCGGCGCTGTCCTGACGGCGGGTAGCCCGCCCCGCCGCGTTTGCAGACGATCCCTTCGATGCCCTGCTCGCGCAGGGCGTCGTACCAGAGCATGGCGACGTCCCGGTCGTCGGTCGCCGGCACGGCCTGGATCGGCGGCCCGACATCGGCGAGGAGTTCCAGGAGGAGGGCGCGGCGCTCGGTGTACGGCAGGTGTCGGCAGTCGTCGATCTGCGGGTCCGGGTGCTGCAGAAGGTCCCAGCAGATGTAGGAGGCCGGGTACCGGGCTGCCAGGGCGCGGGCCCGGGTCGTGGATGACGCGGCCCGTGACTGCGCCGCGGCGAAGTCGAGCCGGCCGTCCCGCCAGATCACGGCCTCGCCGTTTATGTGAGCTACCACATGTGTCTCATCAACAGCCTCTGGTCCGTCGGCAGATCACCAGCGTGAGTGGTTCCTGAGCGGAGATAGGGCGCCTGTGCTTCGGCTTCGGGATGGTGGACGGGTTCGACGTCAACGAGCGGGATGGGGGCGGTGCCGTGATCGCGGATCTGTGCACGACGAGCCGGGCTCGTTCGGAGAGCTGCCTGGGTCCTGCTGGCGCGGTGGCTGTGCTGGACCGTGTAGGTGTCCGCGAGGGGCAGCCGTTCATTTTGGCAGGGGACGGGTCGTATGACCTGCAACTAAACCGCTTTTTGCGGGAGTTGCCGAGTTGGGGTGTGCGTGCCGAGAACAGTGTTCTGGGATACGCCCGGGACGTGATGCTCTTCGTCCGGTTCCTGGAGATCTCGCGACATGGCAAGCCGATCTGGGCGTGCGACGGCGACGATCTGCGGGCTTACAAGCGAGTGCGATTGTGGTGTGACGGGCCGGGTGCTGTGTCGGTGGGGACGTGGAACCGGTCGGTGGCGGCGTTGGACAAGTGGGTGGCGTGGTCACTGGATGCCGGATTGCTGAAGCGGGCGCCGTTCCGGTACGTCGACAAGACGGTGATGACGCCTGCCGGCCCCCGTCGTGTCCACGTGAACGCGGAGATGGAGCAAGATCCGGAGGACGAGCCGTTGCGGTTCGTCTCCTTCGAGGACTACCTGTTGTTTCGGGACGTGGGACTGCGCGGGGAACTGCCGGAAGGCGGCGCTGATCCAGCGTGGCGAGGGCGGCACGGCGAGCGTAACGCCCTGTTCGCCGACGGTCTTGTGCACAGCGGGATGCGGCTGGGTGAGGCGTCATGTCTGCTGGTGCCTGAGGTGCCACCGCCGGGCAAGCTGGGGGAGTTCAGGGTGGCGGGCGCGGTGGCGAAACGGCGCAAGGGGCGCCGGGTGTTCCTTCCGCCGCGCAAGGTGCGCCAGTTCCACCACTTCATAGCTGTCGAGCGGGATGCGATCGTGGCCCGCTGTATGGCGCAGGGCCGCTTCCTATCCCCGTCTGCGGACTGGACGGTGATCCGCACGGGCCGGTATGCGCTGGTGCTGGACGGCGGCGCCCGGAGCTGGCCGTACGGGCGTATCGGTCCGGCGGAGCGACGACGTCTGGTGAGGCGCACTGGGGAACCGCTCTGGTTGTGGCTGGCCGATGACGGGCGGCCGCTGGCGCCAGCCGCGTGGCAGGCGGTGTTCCGGCGGGCGAACGCGCGGTGCGCTTCGTTCGGGATCGATATCGAGGTGCACCCGCACACCCTGCGTCACACCTATGCCGTGTACATGCTGGGGCTGTTGCTGCGCCAGACGGTCCGGGCTCTGGGCCGTCGGCTGGACGGGCCGCTCGCCCACGCGGAGCTGCGGCGGCTTCTGATCGGTAATCCGATGCGGACCCTGCAGTTGCTCCTCGGACATGCCCGCGAGGCCACCGTCTACGTGTATCTCGACGTGCTGGATGAGGCGCAGGAGATCGTGCTGGCCGCGTTGGCCGAGTGGGACGCGCAGAGCGTGGCGCTGGAGCGGGCCGGGGAGGCATCGTGAGTCGGCGGGTGCGGTTCCCCTCGCCGGAGGAGATGCCGCTGGAGCCGGAGGTGGTCCCGGCGGTGGGTCCGGTGGTGTTCACCGCGAGGTTCTCGGGCGGGGTCGAGCGGTGTTACGACTTTTCTGCGTTGGCGTGCCCTCGGCTGGTGCGGCACCTGGCTCGGGCTCTGGCGGGACTGGCCGGAGTGGAGAGCCGCCAGAAGTACGTGGGTACGACGGACAGCTACGCGTCCACGCTGACCGAGTTCGTCACCTACCTGGCCAAGACCGGGGACACGCACAGCGAGTTGGATCTGGAGGATCTGCGCCCGGAGTTTCTGGATTCCTTCGAGACGAGCCTGGTCGCCCGGTACGGGGATTCCAGCACAACGCCGTACCTGCGGATGCAGCAGCTGGTGAAGTTGCTGCGGCTCGTCCAGGAGGAACACCCGGACAGGCTTGGCACGGCGATGCAGGCCCGGCTGGGTTTCACCACGGTCCAGGTCGGTCAAGGCCGCGGCCGGCCGCTGGACGCCTACCCGGATGCGCTGTTCGAGGCGATTCAGGCTGCGGCCCTGGCCGACGTGCGGGCAGCCCGTGACCGGATGCTGGCCGGTGAGCGGCTGGCCGCGGTCGGACAGGACCCGGCCGACGGGGGCTGGCACGGCTGGACCCAGGAGAACGCGGCGTGGTACATCGCCCACCGCGGACCGCTGACGGGAGCACTGCGCGCGGAGCACGGCGCCATGGACAAGATCACGGATCTGGGCGGGATCGGCAGACTCAACAGCCACTTCTTCCTCACGGCGTACGACGTGCTGGCGTTCGTGGTGCTGCTGATGTGCCAGACCGGCCTGGAGCCGGAAGCCGCGTGCCGGCTGTCGGCCGACTGCCTGATCAACCCGGCCCGCGGGTATGTGAGTATCGCCTACGTCAAGAACCGGGCCCACGGCCAGTCCCGCAAAACCCTGCGGGTGACCGACGGCGGCGCCGTGCACCAGCCAGGCGGGCTGATCCGCCTTGCGGTGCGGCTGACGGCGCACGGCCGCCGCCTGACCGGAACGGATCTGCTGTGGACACACGCGCTGCGCGACGGGCGGGTGATTGCCACCTTCGGTCGTCACCGGGCCACCACCCTCGCCACGGTCAAGCAGGCGTTCGTTGAACGCCACCAGCTCACCTCGCTGTTCGAGGCATCCGGCGAGGACGCGGTCTTGAACCTGCGGCGGCTGCGCAAGAGCTACAAATCGCGCCGCTACCGGCAGACCGGCGGATTGCTGGAGGACTTCGCCGAGGGCCACAGTCCCCGGGTCGCGGCCAAGCACTACGCCGACATCGACGCGCACCGTCCGCTGCATGAGGAGGCTGTCGAGAAGGGCCTGCGCGAGGCGTTGGACGCCGCGCTGGAAGCGCCTGTCGTTCTCGACGACCAGGGCCGCAGGCTGGACACCTCGGCGGCCGAAGTGCCTCCCGATGAGGTTACGGTGGCCTTGTCCGGGGACAGCGACGTGTGGTTGGCGTCCTGCCGTGACTTTTATGCCTCACCGTTCGCCCGCCGCCCGGGCTCCGGCTGCCCTGTGGCGGTGTGGGGCTGTCTGGAGTGCCCGAACGCGGTGTTTACCATCCGGCACCTGCCCGCGATTCTCAACTTCGCCGGATTCCTGAGCACCCAGCGCGAGGAGATGACGGTGCTGGAGTGGAACGCCCGCTATGCACTGGCGTGGGAGCGGATCACCACCGGCATCCTGCCGCAGTTCACCGGCGAACAGCAGGCCACCGCCCGGCTCATCGCGGAAAGCCACGACGCGGCCCTGCACCTGCCGGGCCAGATCCTTCAGGGACTGACATGACTCCCACGACCCCCTCTTCCGCCTCCGTCGAGCAGCCCGGTCCGGATCGGCCGGCAGGACCTGCGCCGGTCCCGAGTGACGCGCCTGTGCTGCCCGACCATGTGCTGGCCGCCGCGGGTCATCCAGGGCCGGGGCCCCGCTTCGCCGACCCTGTCTGGGACATGGGCCCGTTCCTGCCGCGCAGCACCAGCGAGCGCACGATCGTGTTCCCATCGGTTGCCGACCCGATCACTGCCCTGGTGCTGCGGGAATATCTCTACTCCCGTCTGCGGCACGGCAATTCCTCCCTGGTCCGGCGAGGCCCAATGAAACTCACCGGTATCTTCGGGGCCTTCCAGAAGGCCCGGACCGTCATCGCCACCTTTCAGGCGGTCGGTGCCCGCCGCCTGAGTGACGTGACGCCGGATCACCTGCATGCCGCGTTGGAGCGGTGGCAGACCGTCTCGGCGGAGGAGGCGGCACTGCGGGTGACCGCCGTGAAGCACCTGTTCGCTCATGGGCCGTTCCTGACCGCTGACCGGCTGCTGGTTAACCCGTGGCCCGGCCGCTCCGGACACGCGGTGGCCGGAGTGATCCGCGACGTGGAGAACACCACCGAGCGCATCCCCGAGGAGATCATCGCACCGCTCGTGAAAGGCGCCGTCTTCTATGTCACCACCGCTGGCCCCGACATCCTGGCCGCGCAGCGCGAACTCGCCGAACTGACCGCCGCTCACCAGACACCGCGGCCCTTCCGCGGCAACGGCTCAGCCCGGGCCCGGATCGATGCGTTTGTTGCCGAGCTGCGGGCCACCGGTCGCGGCATTCCCGCCCTGCCCCGCCGCCAGGCCCCCCGCCGCCCGAGTATCCCCGTGATCGACGGAGTTCCGCAGGCGCCCAACACCGCGCTCGTCGCCCGCATGACCGGAGTGTCCGTCTCCGCCGAGGTCCGCCGGTACCTCACCGAGGCAGCCGCCGAGCTCGGCTACCAGGCCGGCGGCCTGCGGGCCGCGCTGTCGATCTGGCCCGGCAGCGGACGCCCCTGGCGGCCGGGCCTTGGCCCGATGGAACTGGCCACCGAACTGGTCCAGCTGCGCACAGCCTGCTGGATCGTGATCGCTTACCTCTCCGGAATAAGGGACGCCGAAGTCCGGGAGCTCGCCCCCGACTGCGCGTTCACCGAGAACGGTCCGGACGGCCGTGTCCGCCACAAGCTGCGCGGCAGGGTCCTCAAGGGCCGCAAGCTCACCGGTGAGGAGGCCGAATGGGTCGTGCTCGACATCGTCCACCAGGCCGTCGCGCTGCTCACGGCCGTCAACGATGACCCAACCCACCTGTTCGGCCACAAGGGCATGACCAGCAACAGCCTCGTCCTGTTCGGCTCGGTCAACAAGCGCCTGAACGACTTCCGTGACCACCTCAACGAGCTGTTCAGTACCTCGGACGCCCCCTACGTGCCGCTTCACACGGCAGTACCGGCGCCGGATAACGACACGCCCGCTCACGATGAACCGGAGGGTGAGGAAGGGGAGGAGGAACCCGTGCCGTGGCGGCTGAGCACCCGGCAGTTCCGCCGCACTCTCGCCTGGCACATCGCCCACCAGCCGTTCGGCGTAGTCGCGGGCGCCCGGCAGTACCAGCACGCCGAACTCGCTCTGTTCGAAGGCTACGCGGGTACCTCCGCCTCCGGCTTTGCCGCCGAGGTCGCCGCCGAACGCGCCATCGCCCAGCTGGACTACGTCGAGGACCTCTACCGCGACTGGAACGACGGCCATCGCACCAGCGGAGGCGCCGCCGGCCGCGTGAACGCCGAGTTCGCCCGGATCCGCCGGGAGCTGGGCGATCTGCCGGGCATCGTCGCCAGCACCGCCCGGCTGCGCACCATGCTCCAGCACCTGACGAAGACCCTGCACCCCGGCATCCTCAACGACTGCTTCTACCAGCCCTCCTCCGCCCTCTGCGCGAAGCGGGCCCAGCACACGGGCCAGCCCCTGCCGCTACTGACCATGTGCCTGACCTGCCCTAATGCCCGCCGCTCCAGCATCCACCTGCCCCGCCTGACCACCGCCCGCGCCCAGGCCCAGCGCCCGCTCGACGCCCCGACCGGACTGTCCCGCCTCCAGACCGCCGCGCTGATCACTCACATCGCCGAACTCGACCACGTCATCGGAGAACTCCGCGCCGCACCGGAATCCTCGACGCATGGATGAGTCCGCCGCGCTTCGGCTGCGGCACGCCCTGGAACACGCCGGCGTGCCCATCCGACTGGGTACGGACCAGGCCGTCCTCCACGCCTTCGAGCGAATCGTCACCGGAACCCCCGAACACACCAGCGGCGCCCTGACCGTCTCCACGCTGTGCACGGAAGCGGGTATCTCGCGCGCCACCTACTACCGCTCACCCCTGGCGAAGGTCATCACCGGACTGCTCCGGACACCGGACGCGCCCCGACCACAGACCGACACCCTGACCGCGGACATCGCACGTCTTAAGAAGGCGGACCGCACGCTGCGCTCCCAACACGCTGCCGAGCAGAGGGAGGCACGCGCCACCATCGCCGCCTACGCCAACCACATCCAGGCGCTCAGCCTGCGGAACGCCGAACTCGAAGCGGAGAACGACACCCTGCGCGAAGCTCTCCGCCAGGGCGGCACCGTCGCCTCCCTCCCTGTGACGCGTTGAATGCTGCCGCCGGAATGACTGCCGTGCCTCTACTCCTGCGGTGGCTTCTATGCCCTTGATCAGCGGAATCAGGGCTGCTTTCAGCCCGGGCGCCGGGCAGTATGACGGTGTGGCTGATCTGCTGTGGGACGACGTGAAGTGTTTCTTCGATCCGGACCTGATGGGATCGCTACCGGACGTGAGTGTCCCTGATGCCTCTGGGCACAACTGGCAGGACGTGCTGGATCTCGTCGTGGAGAGGGGCTGGAAGTGCCAGTACTCCGAAGGAGAGAGGGTGCTTCCCCTGCCTCGGGCGGAGGCTGCGCTGTCTCGACCGGCGGATGCTGAGTGCCCGAACCTGCGTGTCTGGCTGAGAGCTGAAGTGCTGGCGATCTTCCACTTCTACTCAGACGAGGAGATCGATTTCGACGTTGACCTGCGCGAGTTGCAGGGGCAGGAGCGACTTGATGTGTTCTGCGGCTTCCTGCGGGAGATCGGGCGGCGGTTGGGCAAGCCGGTGCTGATGCATCCGGAGGGTGCCCATGGTCATCCAGTGCTCGGATTCGATGTCGAAACCGATCGAGTCGTCCTCCTTGCGGAGCCACTGGTCAGGTGACTGCTGCTGAGGGCTGGAGTTCGTGGAGAGTGCCGTCGCGGAGCAGCACGCGGTTCAGCCTCCGAGGCGGTGTGCAAGGTGGAGCAGATCTGCTAGGTGCAGTACCCGTCCGTCGAAGCCGGGGAGGGGGACATGGAGTGGCTGGGTCCAGCGGGCGGGGATTGCGTCCAGCCCGTAGTACGCCCCCGCGAGGCCTCCGGTGACCGCGGCGACGGTGTCCGTGTCGCCGCCGAGGTCGATTGCCGCGCGTATCGCGTCTTCGAAGCTGGTGGTGGTGCGCAGGGCCCAGACGGCGGAGCCCAGGCAGGGCCAGACGGCACCGTTGAACTCGGTTGCCTGATCGGGGTGCCAGTCGGGCGAGAGGACGGTGGCGTAGCGGCTGCGGTGGTCGGGGTGGACATGAGTCAGGATGTCCGGGAGCGCGGTGAGGGGGTCGGTGTCCTCGAACGTGACGCGGATGAGTTCGTGGAAGATCGCGGTTCCTTCCCAGGCCGCGCGGTCACCGTGGGTGAGAGCAGCGATGCGGCGCGCGGCGTCCATGGTGGCTTCTTGGCCGGCGGCCGCGAAGTGGACTGCGGAGGTCGATGCCCGCATCAAGGAGCCGTTTCCGGCTGCTCGTTGGTTGACCTGGAAATGGATCGCGGCGGCGAGGTCCCAGGGCATGCCGTTGGTCAGGACGTCTTCGGTCTGCAGGCCGATGTCCTTGGGGTCTGATGCTGCCCACCGCTGGAAGCGGGCGAAGATGTCCGGAAGATCCAGTCCGCCCTGCTCCAGCAGCGACTCCGCGACCAGGACGGCCATCTGCGTGTCGTCAGTGGCCTCGCCGGGGTCCCAGCCACCGCCTCCGCACATCTCGCCACCGGCACCAGGCGCGGGAAACCGCGCGGAGAACGCTCCCTGGGGACCGAACTCGAAGGGGCCGCCCAGGGCGTCACCCACCGCTGAGCCGACGACCGCGCCAGCGGCCCGCTGAATCCGCTTCATTCGCGCAGGTTATCTGTGCCGCGCTGACGGCCGCACGGCCCTGTTCCTTCTTCGGCTCCCTGAACCATCGGCGGCCAACGCCTCTCGTCTACAGAGGTGCGCCACCTGAGACACCTTGGGGCTGAGACACCCGCACAGGTCACATAACGCCGTCCAGGACCGTGCCGGGGCGCAGTTCCATGGCGGCGACGGCCAGGTCCATCCAGTGCTGGGTGACGATTCTGCCGGACCGGGCGTAGAGCACGACGGTCTCGTCTGTGCGGCGCAGCACTGTTCTGTGGCCGTCGAGCTTGGGCTCGTACCACCAGCCCGGCCCCTGGGGCAGGACCGGGACGGCCTGGGCCAGTGCCACCTTGGTCGGGAACTCCACGGAACCGATCCTGCGAGCCCGGCTCCCCCGAGGCGCGTCGGGCGGTCCGTACGGCCCTACCCGTCAACCAGGCCCGTCTCGGGCTTGCAGATCTGGCACGCCTCGATGTCAGGCTCCGCCAAGGCGATCATTGCTTCCTCGCGGGTGAGGAATCCACCCTCGACCGGATACAGGGCACAGTCCCCGCGATGCACCAGCGCCGCCGACGACGACCGCTGCGGCTGGATCTTCCACCGCAGCGCGGCGTGCGCCTGCTCCCGACGCCGCCGCTCCTGCTGCTCCTTGATCTCCAGTTCCCGGATCCGGCCCCGGACCTGACGCAGCTGCCACTCCAGCCAGTCGGCCAGGGCCCGGTTCTTGTCCAGGTCGGATATCCCGCCGGGGCCGGACACGGCTACGCCTCGTCCTCGGCCGGCTCGTGGGCGGAACCCTGAGGAGCAGCTGCCCCCGACCTCGCGGTCGCAGTGGGGATACGTCAAGGCCAACGAGCCCTCGTTCCGTCGTCACGTTCTCGTGAACGTGGGGGAGGTGCACGAGGGCGATGTCTCCGACAAGACATTCCAGGGCTTGCACACCCGGCTCAAGAGGGGGCCTGTGGAGGGGGATCAAGGACTATGCGTGGAAGTCCTTCAGCAACGCGCTGCGGACGTTCCACATCGCCCTGGCCAAGCAGCGCAAGCGTGAGTTGCTCATCGGCGATGACTCCTGGGTGCTGGAGGAAGCGCCGATGCCTGTAGCGGGGTATCCGGTGGAGTTCGACCGGGACTCCATCGCGGCCTCCGTGGAGGAACGGCTGGAGATGGAGCACTACCGCAAGACGCTCGCGGCGGAACTGCACCCGGCCGAGCTGATCGCCCTCCTGCTCGTCAAGTTCGACGGCTACACCTCGCGGCAGGCGGCCGAGCTGCTGGGCATCACGGATGGAGCCGTACGCAACGCCGTGCACCGAGCAAAGGTGAAGGTGAAGCCGCTGCGGGGGCGGCTTGGCCTGGCCTGACGTCCAAGCATCCTTTCCTGCGGGTGTGCGGCACGCGGCAGTGCCGCGGTCCGCGCACACCGCAGGTGGGCTGTTTGCCGACCACGGGTGGGCTGCTTGCCGGCACTCACCCCGCATCTGAGAAAAGAACTGACTCAAGATTCAGAGAAGCACGCACGCACAGAAATGCACGAACTAGACGTGGACATGTGGCGGGGCTCCGAGCAGCAGCTCGGGAAGAGGGAGAAGTAATGATCAATAAGGATTGCAGGTTGGCGACTCGGACCATCGCCGCACTGCTTCACTACAAGATTGCGCGGTCCTGGGACTCGTTCCTCATTGCCCTACTCTCGGTCAAAGGGTTGCTCCCTCCCCGAACCCGTTCGGCTAATCAGATCCGTGGAGCACGGCTGGGCATGATCGCGGTATTGGCCACCGTCGCTGGTTCTCGTCTCACTGACCGGACAGGGCAGGAAGCGCCGAGGCCGTAACCCGTCGACTCCCCTGTAGGGCCGGACACTCAGGAGCAAACGCCTGAGGGTCCGGCCCTACTGGTGTCTGTGCAGGGACGCACGGGTGTCTTCGCACCGTCTGCTCGACCGGCTCCACACCACGAGCAGCGGGAACTGCAACACCTAGGAAACAGCTCCATGGCAAATATCTCCCAGCCTGGCCACCAGGGCGAGAACCTTCCAGTGACCACCACGTCCCTCGACATCCTCATCGACGCAGAGAAGCGCAGGCTTCTCGCACAGCGCGGGCGAGTGAAGCAGCTGCGTCGCGTCCGCCGCCGCACCGAGCGAGCCGAAGCCGCCCGGCTGTGTCGTACCTACACCCGCGCCGGACTCTTCTGGAGCGGCACCGCCGCCGCGCCGCTGACCCCGGCCTGACGCGGTTGAGGGCGGTCCCGCTTGCTGGGACCGCCCTCAGCCGTTTCCGCTGCGCGCGACGGACAGCCGAACCACTGGAATCGCTACACGCCATCCTGGGCCCACAAACGCGAGTCACCCCGGGCAAGGGGACTCGGGACGGCTGACGGACGCTCAAATCGGCGTGCAGGGCGGTCTACGCGGCGAAGCCGATGTTGGTGACGTACTCGTACTGCCCCCACTGGGATCCAAGGTCGACGATGACGTCCTCCCAGGCGTCGTCCAGGCCCTGGTGGTCGCCGGCCGCCCAGGCGTCGATGCCGGGCCGTATCTTCAGCGTCATGACACCCAATCGAAGGCCTCGATCCGCCCCGAATGATAGGGAGTTGAGGCTGTGGAAGGTCGGCCGGGCGCTGACCCTCGCCTTCGCTGCCGCGGTCCTCGTCGCGAGCGGCGTCTTCTACGGGCTGTACAGGATGCTCGACGTCCAGGGGATCGGTACCACCGCCAAGCTCGATGCCAAGACGCTCTTCGACTTGGTGAAACTCTCCTTCGGAGTCGTCGCCGGGGCCGGCGCGCTCGTCGCCTTGGTCGTCGCCTACCGCCGCCAGCGCGTCGATGAGGCCGGCGCCCACCGTGAAGCCACCCGGCTCCACACCGAGCGCTTCTCCCAGGCCGTCGACAAACTCGGATCCGACTCACCCGCAGTCCGGCTCGGCGGGGTCCACGCCCTGGCCGGCCTTGCCGATGACGCCCCCACACAGGACCTGCGCCAGACCTGCATCGACGTCCTATGCGCCTACCTCCAGCTCCCCTTCACCCCCGACCCCGGCGACGACCCCACCCACCAAGAGGAACGGCACGGCTACCTGGCCTTTCGTAAGGTCCGGCACACCATCCTGCGCCTCATAGGCGACCACTACCGACGCCCCCAGGGAACCCACCGATCCTGGCAGGGCTGCGACCTCGACCTCACCGGCGTCACCATCGACGGCGACATGGACTTCGGCGGCGCGAGGTTCTCCGGCGGCAAGGTGTCCTTCGCCGGGGCGAGGTTCTCCGGCCGCATGGTGACCTTCAACGAAGCGGTGTTCTCTGGCGGCGAGGTGTCCTTCGCCGGAACGGTGTTCTCCGGCGGCGAGGTGTCCTTCGACAACGCGGAGTTCTCCAGCGGCGAGGTGTCCTTCGCCGAAGCGGTGTTCTCCGGCGGCACGGTGTCCTTCGCCGGGGCGAGGTTCTCCGGCGGCACGGTGTCCTTCGCCGGGGCGAGGTTCTCCGGCGGCACGGTGTCCTTCGGCGGCACGGTGTTCTTCGCCGCGGCGGTGTTCTCCGGCGGCACGGTGTTCTTCGCCGGGGCGGTGTTCTCCGGCGGCACGGTGTCCTTCGCCGGGGCGGTGTTCTCCGGCGGCACGGTGTCCTTCGACAGCGCGGAGTTCTCCGGCGGCACGGTGTCCTTCGGGGCGAGGTTCTCCGGCGGCGAGGTGTCCTTCGACAACGCGGAGTTCTCCAGCGGCACGGTGTCCTTCGGCGGCACGGTGTTCTCCGGCGGCGAGGTGTCCTTCGACAGCTCAACGGGTCAGGCTCCTCAGGGGCTTCTTGCTGCCGTCGGCACAGCCGCTCCTGCAGGGGTGGTCCTTCCTCCCTCCTGGTTGCCCTCTGTTCCATAGCGCCACGGGGGCGGAAACGGTCGTTTACGCCCCCCGCGCTTTCCGGACCCGTTCAATCTGAACCTGGACACCAGCGGCCTGTCGCCCGCCTGAGTACGGCGCGGGCTCAATGCCTGGATCAGGTGCTCGTTGGTGGCCGCGCCGCGCCATCGGGCCGCCTGGCGGTCCGGGGCCGGCGGAACAGTTGCCGGTCGCCGCGCGCGGCCCCGCCGGCGCGCGACGAGGAAGTGGTGCCGCCCGATCCCCCGAGGTGCTCCCCGCCGGCCCTGCCCTTCCCGCCTTTTCCGGGGGCAAGAGGCGGCAGGGATGCTCAGAGGGGGATGTCAGGGCCCCGCTCACGGCAGTGGGGCATGGTGGCCTGCGGGAACACCGGGCGTGCGCGCGCTGGGACAGGCCACAGCCGAGCACGGCCGCGGCGGCCGGACCGGTGTCTTGCACTTGGGACGGATCGGTGCCAGCAGCGACGGCGTAGTGGTCGCGTCGCACCCCTCGTGGTGGGCCCGTCAGCGTACCGGGTCCGGCCGCGCCGTCATTACTCCTTCGCCCAGTGCTGGGTCGTCCTCGACGGCTTGCAGTGCGTCAGGACCAGCATGTCGGCGACCACGTCGAGACACTGGCTGTTCTCCAGGAGCACGAGGGTGCTGCTGGTGCCCGTGCGCCAGCTGGCTGGCCGCGCCGCCGCAGTCGGCCATGTACATCTGTCCGAAGTAGACAGCCAGGCACTGGCTGACGGACTCGTTGTACAGCATGTACGAACCGCCCGAACCGGCCTTTCTGGTCCAGTTGGCCTCTGGGATGTCCTCGCAGGTGTCGAACATGACGCGGCCTCTCACGGCCAGGCACTTGCCGTAGCCGACGTTCTTGAGCCGGAAGTAGCCGCTGGGCGCGGGGGGTTTCGGCGAGGTCGCGCCGGACGCCCCACCGGAAACGTTGCTTCCGCCGGAGCCGCCCGCGTCACCCGCCCCGCCCGTGGTCTTCCCGCCAGACGCGTTCCCGCCCGTGGTCTTCCCACCAGACGCGTTCCCGCCCGTGGCATTCCCGCCGGATGAGTTGCCGCCGTTCGCGGGTTCACCCCCGGCTGCGGGGGGCGTTGCGGAGGGGCCAGCCGAAGGGGTGTCGCTGGGGGGACGGCTTGTGCCGGCGGCGCCCTTGGCGTCGTCGTGATTCCCGCGCAGCTGGGTGCCGGCGTAGACGGCGAGGGAGACGGCGAGGGAGACGACCAGGACCCCGGCCGCGATCAGGGCGAGTACGAGTCCCCGCCGTCTGGTGCCACGGCCGGGGGCGGCGGGAGCGGCGGAGCGGGTTCGTGGGGGTGGTGCGTATGCGAACCGCGCTGGTCAGCGCCGGGTTGCCATTTCTCCAGTTGCTGGTCGCTCTCGTACGCCGTGAGGTCGGCTCGGATCTGGTCCCGCTGGGTGAGGGACGCTTTCCTCTTTGCGGCCCGGTCCTGGTTCTGGCTGTTCAGTGAGTCGATCTGCTGCTGTAGAGCGGTCCGGCGCTGGCGTTCGCCGTCCCGGTCCTCGCGCAGCGTCTGCAGTTCCTCGGTGAGCGCGGCGATCTGCTCCAGCGCCGCGTTCGTCGCACCGTTCAGCTCGCGGATCAAGAGGGTGTTCTGGTAGTCGGCGAGCATCTGGCGGTGGACGTTGTGCGGGTTCGCCCGCGCGCAGTACAGCTTGAGCAGCTCGCCGTACTGGTGCAGGAACACCGCTGCGGCCTCGTCCTGGAGATTCGCGCGTTCCTGTGCTTCCTTGATCAGCACCTCGACGAACCGCAGGGGTGGGATGTTGGGCCCTTCACGCTTCGGGGTCTGCCAGGTGGCGACCTTCCCCTTCCCGAAGCCGTGCATGTCCGCCAGCACGTTCGTCGATAGGCCGGTCTTCTCGACGAGGCCGTGAACCATCTTCTTGAAGCTGCTGAGCGCCTCCCACAGCCTCTCCTCCTCGTCCTCGCCGCCGAAAACGTCTAACTGCTGGTCAGCCACTGGTTCTCACATCCGAAGAAATTCCTGCAGGGGACAGCATTCTGCCGCGCGTGCGTACCAGGATCCTCCTGGTCTCTAGTACTCGCCGTGACCACATCCCGCTGGTCGCCTCCGCACCGTGTGCGGGGACAAGAGGGGGACGTCTCTCCTGGTGTTCGGCCGACTCCAGGAGGGCGGACCAGACTGTGAAAGGTCCTCACATGTACGGCCACGACCCACTGCTCATCACCCTGCTCCTGGTTCTCGCTGGCCTGGGCATCGGCTGTGTCCAGCACCGCTGGCCCGCCATCGGGGAAGCGATCGATGTCGCCACCAAGGTCCTCATCACGCTCATCGGCCTGCTCATCTTCGCCAGCGGCGGCACAACCGAACAGAGCACGCCCACCAGCCCCGTACCCGCGCCATCCATGTCGGCGACCTCAGCAGCCCAGGACCGGAGATAGTCGGCAGTCCGCAGCGGTTCTTACCGGCGCTCCGAGTTCTGCGAATCAGTCACCGCCCAAGCTTGGAGCTCGCCGCAGCATGGCTGCCCCTGCGGGTCGGCCGGGGGGTACGGGACTGCTCGCCCGATCCGGCCAGCTGGGCCGCCCGTCCGGCCCCGAGGCTGGACGGGCGGCCTGCGTTCACTGCCGCCGCATCTGCTGAGTAATGCCGTCCGCGGCGGCAGCGCTGTACCGCTGCATGTGCTCGGTGGTCGCCGTGTTCCAGAGCCGTTTCTTTTCGCAGGTCAGGGGCCTTGTGGAACGGCCGGGACGGCTTGGTACGGCTGGAATGGCGATCAGGCTACCGGTGGGACGGCGGTACCCCGAATCTTCATCTCGTCGACGCCGCACAGGGCGCCGTGTGAATCGCCTGCCGGGTGTGTGCCGGTGGGTCTGACGAGGGGTGAAGACGTGGGCATCATCAGTAAGAAGAGGGGGCTTCAGGCGGGTGCCATGGTGGCGGTGGCGGCCGCTGGGTTCGGTCTGATCAGTTTCTCCGGCGGCGAGCAGGCGCAGGCGTTGAGTCCGGCCGCGTACAGCGTGAAGGGGTTCGACACGAGCCATCACAACTCCCACCCGGTCCAGTGGTCGGGGGCCGTGAGGGCGGGGTATTCGTTCGTGTTCCAGAAGGCGACGCAGGGCACCGGTTACCGCGATCCGATGTTCGCGGGTGACTTCGCGGGGGCGTCGCGGGCCGGGCTGATGGCCGCGCCGTATCACTTCTACGACTCCGGGTCCGGTGCCGCGCAGGCCGACCACTTCATCCGTACGGTCCGGGCCGCCGGGTATGACGGGAAGCGGCCCGGGCAGTTGCCGCCGGTGGTCGATCTGGAGAAGATCCGTGGCCGGTGCCCGGCCGGGGTGAACAACGCCCAGGTCGCCGCGTTCCTGGCCAAGACCCGGCAGGCGTTCGGGGTGAACCCGATCGTCTACACGTCGAAGGACTTCGCCGACACCTGCCTGCGCGGCAACACCAGCGCCCTCGCCAACAGCCCACTGTGGCAGCCCCGCTACGAGAGCGGGACGCGTGAGCCCGCTCCGGTCGGCGGCAGGTACTGGTCGATCTGGCAGTACACCGAGAACGGCTCGGTACCCGGCCTGCAAGGCAGGGCCGACATCAACGTCTACAAAGGCACACTGACCCAGCTCCGCCGACTCGCCCACCTGGCTCCTGGCCAGACGCCCACCGGCCCCGGCACCGGGAGGCGAATTCCAGGGGCCGGGGCCGGTGCCGGTGCTGGGGCTGGTGCCGGGGCTGGTGCCGGGGCTGGTGCCGGGGCTGGTGCCGGGGCTGGTGCCGGGGCTGGTGCCGGGGCTGGTGCTGGTGCCGGGACTGGGGCGTCTGCTCCGTCCACGGCCGTCTGGCCGCTGCTCAAGAACGGCTCGCGTGGCGTGAACGTCACCACCGCCCAGCACCTGCTGGCCGCGGCCGGACAGTCCGTCACCGCCGACGGGATCTTCGGCCCGAACACCCGGAACGCGACCATGGCGTTCCAGCGGTCCCACGGCCTGACCGCTGACGGGATCATCGGCCCGAACACCTGGAACAAGCTGACCCGGACCGTGCGTACCGGTTCCAGTGGGCCGGCGGTCAAGGCCGCCCAGGCGCAGCTGGTCGGGTATGGGAACCGCATCGCGGTCGACGGTGTATTCGGCCCGGCCACCCGGAACGCGGCTGTCGCGTTCCAGCGGTCCCACGGCCTGACCGCGGACGGGATCGTCGGTCCGAAGACGTGGAACAAGCTGATCAACGGCGCGAAGTCCGCCCCGACGCAGCCGGCTCCGCCCCAGCCCGCTCCGGCGAGCGGCAGGCTGACCGAGCGCCAGGCGCTCGCGCAGCTCGCCGCGGCCGGGATCAAGGCCCCGGTCGGCCGGACCTCCCTCGAAGGTGTCCGTGCCCGTACCATCCAGGGCGTCATCGCTCTGAAGAAGGCCAGCGGCTGCACGATCACCATCACCGGCGGGACCGAGTCCGGTCACAGCACCCGGGGCACCCGCTCCCACGCCAACGGTTACAAGCTTGACCTGCGTACCCGTGACGAGGGCCGCTGCGTGACCAACTGGATCAAGACCACCCAGCGCAAGGGCGCCCCCCGAGGCAACGACGCCCGCTGGCACGGCACCCTCAACGGCATCACCGCCGAATACGTCTACGAAATCCCCCGCAGCGGCGGCATCCACTGGGACATCACCTTCATCTGATCCCGCCCTCCAACCCGACCGGCACCCGCGCCACCGACGCCCGGTGGGCGGCACTCCTGCGAGTGCCGCCCACCGGGCGTTTCGGATGGTGCCCGCCCGGGTGCCGCCCGGGCTGGGAGGCCCGGGGCGACTGACAGGCGCTCAGAACGCGAGGTGGCACGCCCGCGCCGCGCCATTGGGTTCCTGCAAGGACCTTGTCACCGATCCTGCTGGCTTATTCCGTACCCAGCAGGTCTGACGGGCGAGGCGACCGCCCTTTAGCTGGGGCACGTAGTTGCAGATGGTGTTCCCTGGCCGAGAGAAGTGACAGCGGGCTCAGCGGGCGGCCTTCTTTTGCAGGACCCATACGTAGTGCCACTTGCCGTGTGCGCGTTTGGGTTTGATGTCGGCAAATGCCTGAATGGTCGGCCACAGGCCGGTTGCGCCGGCCGCGATCGTCGCGCTGGTGGCGAGCGCGCCTTGGAGGGCTTCGGGGCGCACCGCGGCGAGGACTGCGCTCGTCGAACCCAGCACGGCACCCGACCGGATCAGGGCCCGAGATCGGGCCGCCTTGTTGATCTCAGCGGTAGCGGCGCTCAACTCGTCACGGATGGTGAGCGCGATTCGTTCCAGGGCGACCTGGGAGTCGACCGCTTCCAGCGCGTCGTCGAGTTCGAGGAGCCGTGAGCGCATGAAGTCGCGGTACTGGGTGTAGGAGTCGAACTCCTCGCTGGTGACCTGCGCGAAGTCGCTGAGAGTGAGCCCGTCGATGAAGGGCAGATCGATCTCCAGGATCGGCCGGACTACCCGGCTGGCCAACGGCTTGGCCCTCGACAGATCCACGGCACGGCCGTGTTCCACCACGAAGTCGATCGACCGGTCACTGAACGAAGGGAGCGGACCGGGCTGCACACGGGTGCTCTTGCGCCCATCATCCTTTCCCTCGCTCCCTTTCGCGAAGACGGGCCCATACCAGACCAGACCGCTACGCAGCAGAGGTTCGGCGTCCAGGAGCCAGCGACCCAACTCGACAAGATCCTTAGTCACCATCCCGTACAACTGTCTGTAAGTCGCCTCGTAGGGCATCTCTCCCGGCGGGAAACCGTACGAGATATCCCGCGAGCGCTGCCCGAGTTCGTGCACCGCTCCGACACCGTGGTCGGACAACAGCATCGTGTCCGCGACCAGGACAACCCGCTTGGTGACGTGCGTGAAGCTCCCCGTCTCCGAAGAGAGTCCGACGTAGTACGGGGCGGCCGAGGCAGCCTTCCGGCTAAGAAGAGTCTCGTACATGGGATAAAGCGTGCGACCGTACCTAAGGGCGACATCCCGGAAAGACGCCCTCTCCTGCTCAGTGAGCGAGTCGTAGAACTCATTCATTCGGGCCGCCACATCACGGTTCTGCCATGCCCGATGGTTCTGCCATGCTCGCCATCCACGTCGGAACATCCCCACAGCATGATGGGCAGCCGAAACCCCTGTCCAGCAGGTGCCCCAGCGACATAGTCGCCTGTCAAGCCCAAGATCCGCTTCTCCCGCAGAGGTGAGCGGGTGCGGGCGACCACGCTCAGCCACCTGCAAGTCAGGTCAACTCATGGCCGAATCAAGGCGCTTGGGTGCCACGCGCCCCTCCCCCGCCGCTGCCCAGCGTCCAGCAGGACGTCACCGCGCCAGAGACCGGTGGTAACTGGTCTCTCTCGATCCGCCGCAACTGGTTGTGCCGTGACGGGAGGTGCGGCCTACATTGCTCCTGGTGGGCGGCACCACGGACGGGGCGCCGCCCACAGGCGTTTCGCGGGTACGGCACCACGCGTGCCGCACCATCGCCGAGGGGGTGTCAGGCGGGATGGTGGGGCTGTTCCTCGGCGGCGGCGCGGCCACCGGTCCCGAGGGTCCGCCGCGGGGACGGGGGCGCCGCCGGGCGCGTGCCGAGTACGCCCCGGGCTCGCAGTTCGTCGAGGTTGGACAGGCGCTCTCCGGGGAGAGTGTCGAGCAGGTCGGCCTGGGCGGCGCGGATGCTGTGCGCGGGAGCCTGAGGGCCTACGCCAAGGGCACGGCGGACGGTCACACCGGCCATCGTACGGGCAACGCCTCGCCGATCTTCCCGGTTGCCGAGCCGGTCGGCAAGCCGGGGCTGATGGCCGCGTTCGCCGGCCTGGACGACGATGACATCAGCGACGGGGAAGTGGATCAGCGTCGGCTCAGCCACCCGTCCAGAGACCGGCCTTCTACCGGGCGGCCACCCCTGCGAGCGCCCACCCCGAACGGCCCGCCGCGCCCCGCAGGGCCGGCCACGAGCGCCCGGCGTAACCGACGGACCATCACACACCGTAATCGGCGGCGCGGCTACGTTCCACCCCTCACCGCTCAATTCCTCGCTCGCCGGAGCCTCCCTGATCGAAGTGGAAAATCCGGCGGCCGGCCCAGCCACCGCACGGGCCGCAACGCCACCGCAGGCGTGGAAGATTCCATCCCGGCCGCGCCCGCCGCGGCAGGAACGTTCCCGTTTTCCATCCAGCCGCAGCCGCGTGGAACGACCAGTGCCCCGCTGCTCGCCGGGGCCCGCCGGTGGCGCCTCCCGCATTCTTCGACGAGCGGCCACAGCAACGCGGGAGACCCGAGGGTGTGACCCAGGCACTGACCCATGCTGGAAAATCGCAGGTCACAGCGTTCCGCCCCTGAGCCAGTACCGGATCTCACCTCACCGTTCCCCGACCGCGCGCCCACTGACTCAGTGCCGAAGATCAGCCATGCTGGGCACGCACGCAAGGCCGGGGCAGTACAAGGGGGGTGGGGGTGGAATCCCTGGAATTCCGCCCCCACCCTGTGCAGCGTGCCGGGCAGCTCGCCCGCATTCCACAGCGGTGGAACGTCACATGCCGGCGGCACGCTTGATCTGCCCGAGGTACTTGCGCACCGTGCCCTCCCGGTAACCGCAGCGCTCCGCCAGGACCGGAGCAAGGGCCTTCGCCGAAAGCTCCCACTCCTGCAAAGACAACTGCCTGTAGTGGAATTCCACCCGTGCCGGGCCCGTCAGATGAGAACCGTCCGCTGGCTCGACCTCGCTCTCGCGCATGTCCGGGACCGACTCCCCAGCATCGAGATCGTCCTCACCACGGGCTTGAGGGACTCGCACCTGAACGACACTGCGGCCGCCGCCCTCACCACCGGACGCGTGCACGGCGTGCCGTTCCGCCGCCGGCAGATCACCGTCGGGGCTGCTCGGGAGGCGCTCCTCTTCGTTGCCCTCCCGGCCCTCATGGTCGGGGGTCGTCTCGGCGGTCTCGTCCGCTGCCGCCGGTACCGAGTCGGCCTCA
The DNA here is from genome assembly GCF_053594575.1 of Streptomyces sp. NPDC001880. NCBI lineage: Bacteria > Bacillati > Actinomycetota > Actinomycetes > Kitasatosporales > Streptomycetaceae > Streptomyces > Streptomyces sp. NPDC001880. The sequence continues at coordinate 696 of NZ_JBSFET010000094.1, read as the reverse complement.
GGGTCGCTCTGTCCCCGCTCCTGGAACAGAGCGACATAGTCCCTCAGTTCGTCCGCGGTGACGGGCTGCCCGGTGGCCCCCATGATGCCGTCACGCTGGTACACGTACTCGGCAAGGGCCGCGGCGTCGGGGCGCGAGCCCCGTTCCGCCGCGTACGTGAGCCAGGCGTTGTAGAAGTAGTCGGCCCACGTCTCTTCGTCGGCTGCGCCCTGGGAAGCGGCGTCGGAGCCGGGCCTGTCTTCCCGCGCGGGCGCTGCGTGCTGTTTCAGTACGCGCAGCAGGGGTTCCAGTTGCGTGTCGGAGAGCGGGTCTCCGGCTGCGGTGGCGATGCCGTACCGGTTCTGGAGCCAGAGAGCGAACTGCTCGCTCGTCGGCTCGGAGTTATAGGCGGCGAGCCAGGCCCGGTAGGCGTCCGCGAGTCGGCCGCCGGCCCTGGCATTGTCCGGTGCCGGTCCGGGCTGCCGTACAGGGGCCGCTGAAGACACCCGGCTCGTCGGTTGCGGGTCACCGGCGCGCAGCTGTGCGAGTTCCGTCTCCTGCGCGACAGGGGGCTCAAGTGCGGGGCTCTGCCTCTGCTGCGGAACCTGGACAGGGGCCTGCGCGGCCGGGGCGGGGGCGGCGGGGGGCAGCAGGGTCACAACCTCCGTGAGTTCAACGCCCAGGTGCCTTCGATCGTTCAATGGGACGACCACGAGG